>CAZXVB010000137.1:0-7461 GCA_964643875.1 uncultured Anaerolineales bacterium
CCAAGTCGTTGGAGGCGTTCTCGCCCAGCGGACGCAAAAATATGACGGACACCCAGCGGCACCTGCCCGATATTACTCTACGCCTCTCCCGTTCCCACGCTCTGTTCACCATATGTTTCGCACCCTCGCCAGCTTCCCTTGCCTCCTGCCTCACCTGGGGTATAATCTCCATACCGTGAAACGGGGGAACGGATACCGTGGAAACGGCTACAGAAATGAGGATTACAAATGACCCGAACGTACGTAGCATTGGACCTGGAGACGACCGGACTGGATGCGGAACGCGACGCCATCATCGAGATCGGCGCGGTCAAATTTCAGGGCACAAAAACCCTGGGGACGTTTTCCACTCTGATCAACCCAGGGCGAACCATCCCTTTGCCGGTCACCGAGCTGACCGGCATCCAGGATAAAGACCTGGCCCATGCTCCCCGCTTACAGGCAGTTCTCCCCAGACTGATGCGCTTTGTGGGCCGACACCCCATCGTAGGGCATAGTGTGGAGTTCGACCTGCGCTTCTTACAGCGCTATGCCCGCCGTCTCGACGTCTCCCCGCCTGCCGCTGCTTCCACCAAGGCCAATGATAGAGCTTGCGAGGCTTTCGGGAACGAATACCTGGATACGTTCGAACTTTCCACCATTCTCCTCTCCCACGCTGAACGGTATAGTCTGGAGTCTCTGGCCAAATCGTTGGGCATCGAATTGAAGCACGCCCATCGGGCACTGGACGATGCCCAGGCCAGTCGGCTACTCTTCCAGATTTTGCTCCGAGAGGCAGCCAAACTCCCACCCCGGTTATTGCAAGAGATCATCCGCCATTCAGAGCGGAGCCGATGGGCGGCGGCCGGCTTCTTCCGCGATGCACTGGCCCTGGCGGATGGTCGGCCTCCCGCTGCTCCCCCCACTGTCCCTCGCCCACAAGTCGAGCGTCCGCTTCAACCGGTGGCCCAACGCACCCCGCTGGAGAGCGGCCGCCTGGCTGCCTTGCTGGAAGAAGGCGGAGCATTCGCTCAACATTTCCCTCACTACGAATGCCGTCCCCAACAGGTGACAATGTTGCGGGCCATTGCCGAAGCACTCAATCAGGGACATCACCTGATGGTCGAAGCTCCAACCGGCGTGGGTAAGTCCCTGGCCTACTTGATCCCCGCCGTTTACTGGGCCACCCAGAACAACGAGCGGGTCATCATCTCTACGAATACCGTCAACCTCCAGGAACAACTGTACCACAAGGACCTGCCGGAACTGGCGCTCGCCCTTCCCCTCGACTTCCGGGCAACGGTTCTCAAGGGGCGTTCTCATTACCTGTGCCCGGCCCGTCTCCAAACGGTGCGTCGGCGGGGTGCCCGTTCGCCGGACGAAGCCCGCCTGTTGGCCAAAATCCTGGTATGGCTCCAGAGAACCCCCAACGGAGATGGGGACACACTCTTCATCCCCGATCCTGTGGAGCGCACATTGTGGCGACAACTCTCGGCCGAAAACGAATCCTGTACCCCCGAACGCTGCACATACTATAAAAACGGGAGGTGTTACTTCTATAACGCCCGTCGGGCCGCCGAATCAGCCCATCTAGTGATCATCAACCACGCCCTTCTGTTAGCCGACGTGGCCGTACAAAACCGCGCCCTGCCTGAATATCGCTTTCTCATTGTAGATGAAGCCCATCATCTGGAATCCGCCACGACCGATGGACTGGGCTTCGAGACGGATCCGGTCAGCATACGCCGCCTGTTGTTGGGAATAGGCCGTTTGAGCGACTCCGGCCAGGTCTCCGGCCTGCTGGCGGAGACCATTGGCCGCTGTCAGAAAGCAGGTCTGCCCGAAGAATTGATGTCCGAGATCGAACTGCTGGTCGGGCAAGCCGGCATGGCAGTTACGGAGGCATTGCGGAGCCTGACGCATTTCTTCAACTGCCTGGAGACGTTTGTGGTCGAGGAACGGCAGAATCACGTCGGGCCGTACACCTTCCGCCTCCGCATCACCTCCGGCATCCGGGTGCAACCGGCGTGGGAATCAGTCGAGATCGCGTGGGACCAGGCCGACACTGACCTCGCAACCGTCCTGCGGCTACTGGAACGAATGACAGAAAGAATGGAGGATTTGGTCTCCCTCGTCCCTTATGTCGAGGATATCCAGAGCCAGGTGCGGACGTTGGCCTTCCAGTTGGATGCTACCCGCACCCGCATCGGTCGGATGATATTCCAACCCGATCCATCCGACATCTACTGGATCGAAATGGACAACCGG
The DNA here is from genome assembly GCA_964643875.1 of uncultured Anaerolineales bacterium. GTDB lineage: Bacteria > Chloroflexota > Anaerolineae > B4-G1 > B4-G1 > CAZXVB01. Next base: position 2,248 of record CAZXVB010000137.1, read on the forward strand.
CGGGATCGTATGACGCTGCACATCGCTCCGCTCCACGTGGGGCCGATGGTCGAGCAACACCTGTTTCACCAGAAAGAATCAGTCATCCTGACCTCAGCCACGCTGCGTACAGAAGGTACATTCGACTTCTTGCGTGAACGGCTGAATGCCTGGGAGGCCGATGAGTTGGCCGTGGGGTCGCCTTTCGATTACGCCAACGCGGCGCTCGTCTATCTGGTAGACGATATTCCAGAAGTCGGTCATCCGGGCTACCAGCGGGCTGTGGAGCAGGGAATGTTGGCGCTCTTTTTGGCCACACAGGGGCGCGCGCTGGCCCTCTTCACCTCGTACAGCCAGCTTCGGGCGACACAGCGGGCGATTCAAGCCCCGTTGGCCCAGGCCGGCATCACAGTGCAAGCACAAGGAGAGGGCATCTCGCGGGGGCAATTGCTGGAAAATTTCCGTAGCGGAGAAAAACGAGTTCTGCTGGGCACACGCAGCTTTTGGGAGGGTGTGGACGTACCGGGCGAGGCGTTGAGTTGCCTGGCTATCGCCCGCCTGCCATTCAGCGTGCCCAGCGATCCTGTCTTTGCGGCCCGTGCAGAGACCTTCGATCAGCCGTTCCTGGAGTACGCCGTGCCGGAGGCGATTCTGCGTTTTCGACAGGGGTTCGGACGGCTCATCCGCACCCGCAACGACCGGGGTGTGGTTGCCGTCTTCGACAAACGGCTGCTTTCCAAGAATTATGGCGCGATGTTCATCGCTTCATTGCCAGAGCCGACGATCCGTCGTGGCCCCCTCGAAATGCTCCCCCAGCACGCGGTGGAGTGGTTAAACCGATAGGAGTGTTGCTATGCCCCTGTACTACCCTTCATTCGATGCACTTCGCCTGGCGGACAAAATGTTGGCGGAGATCGGCCATCAGACCGTCGGCTATGAAGGAAGGATCGGCGCCGCCTGGTACTGGCGACTTCCGGCCGGCATTATGGTGATCGCCTGGCTCGATCACGCTGTGACCCCCGAACGCTGGGACGTCCTCCGGGCACAGGCCAGCACTCCCCGTGGCGGCGTCTTCAGCACGGCCGAGTTCCCTTTCGCGGCCTACGGCACTTCGGCAACTTCTCCCCCTTTCATCCACGATTTGCAGGGAAAGGCAGAATGGTCGAATCGCCTTTATTTTCAGATGGGCCATCTGATCCGCGATATGGTTCACTGGATTGGGGCTTTGCACGCCACTGCCATCTCACCCCAGGTGGCCCCACCGGCCTCCTTCCCGGCCATCAGTCGGTTGGAACGCCGGCTGGTACAATATGCCCTCGACGAGTTGGAAGGGTTCTTCAACCTCGAAAAGCTCCACGCTGTCTTTCGGGACGAGATCTCCCGTTCCCGCCTGCGGGCCATCGCCCAGGCCTGGGAGGCCGGCGACCTGTTGACCCGCCCTCCCCGGCGCGTCACATACGCATTGCAGGTGCTAGCGGAGGATGAGTTGACCCCCTCGAAGCCAGGGAAGTAATCGGTGATCCTGGAAAGCATCGCCCCGCTTATCCCACACCTGCGGTACGTCTCCATCCATCCGGATCGGATCCAGGCAGTGTGCCACTGCCTTTCGCCGGAAGAGTTGAATCTGCCCACCTGGGACGACGCAGCCTTCATCCTGCATCCGGACGAGCAACGCGCCGCCCAGATTCTGCTGTTCAATACCATCAATTTCTCCTACTGGGGAGAACCAAAGTGGACCATCGAATTTCGAGGAACTCGCCAGGACGGAGCATGGGGGATGTTGGCGGCCATTGCCCGCGCCGCAGAGGAGGGGTATCCGCTTTTCGAAGGCACCTACCTGGCCGACATTCCGGCCAATGACCTGCGCCATATCCTGCGGGGCAACGTGGAGATCCCTATGTTTGTCGAGCGGCTGTCCATCCTGCATGAGATCGGGAGCGGGCTAGTGACCTGGTTCGAAGGGAACTTCATCCGCCTCATCCAAGCAGCCGGAGGGGATGCCCTCGCGCTCGTCCGACTGTTGACCACGCGCTTCCCATCGTTCGAAGATACGGCGCTCCTGGCCGGGCGGCGGGTGATCTTCTACAAACGCGCCCAACTGGCGGCAGCGATGTTGTTCGAAGCGTTCGGTGGAAAAGGGTTCGGTCATCTACGACATACGGAGCGCTTGACCGTCTTTGCAGACTACAAGCTGCCGCAGGTCATGCGGCGACTCGGCATCCTGGAATACGCTCCCGAATTGGCCAATCGAATAGACCGCCTCGAACCCCTGGCAGCCGGTAGTCGCGCCGAAGTCGAAATTCGTGCCGCTACCGTCTGGGCCGCCGAACAGATGCGCCAGGCCCTGCTTCCACGCCGCCCCGACGTGACCGCGCTCCACGTGGATTACTGGCTATGGCGGAAAGGGCAGGAAAAAGGCCCCTACCTCAAGCCCTATCACCGTACCCGCTCGATCTATTATTGAGATCCGTTTCACCTGCGTATCTGCTCAACCTACCTTCCCCTGCTGTAATCCGGTTGACGGGCCAATCGGAGGGTGTTATAATGCGGCCATTCTATCAATCCCGGATGGAGAATGGATACATATTCCCACGCAAAGGATACGACACAACCTACACAGTCCGCTCGACGGATTCACATCACCGGCGTCGTTCAAGGCGTTGGCTTTCGTCCGTTCGTCTACAACCTGGCGACCAGGCTAGAGGTCTCCGGTTGGGTATTGAACAGCTCCGCTGGTGTGGAGATCAAGGCCGTAGCACCGCATGAACGACTGGAAGAGTTCACTCAGCGGCTCCAAACGGACGCCCCGCCCCTGGCCCGCATCGAAGCCGTCACCATCACCTCCATTCTGCCACCGGATACCCCGCCGGATGGGTTCAGGATCCGCCATTCCCAGGCCCGGCCGGGCGAATTTCTGCCCATCTCCCCCGACGTCTCCATCTGCGCGGACTGTCTGCGGGAACTTTTCGATCCAAGCGACCGCCGCTATCGCTATCCTTTCATCAACTGTACCAATTGTGGCCCGCGTTTCACCATCATCCGGGACATTCCCTACGACCGGCCCAACACGACGATGGCCCCTTTCGAGATGTGCCCTCTTTGTCAGGCCGAATACGACGACCCGACCAACCGACGTTTCCACGCCCAACCGAACGCCTGCCCGACCTGCGGGCCACAGGTATGGTTCCAGGCAAAAGGAGGCCCAGTGCCACCGCTCCGGGCAGAAGAAGCCATCCAGGCCACGCGGGATTTATTGGTTGCCGGTGGCATAGTAGCCATCAAAGGGCTAGGAGGGTTCCATTTGGCCTGCGATGCGACCAACGACCGGGCAGTGGCCCGGTTGCGAAAGCGAAAGGGCCGGGTGGATAAACCTTTTGCGCTGATGTCCTTCGACCTGGATAGTGTAGAACGATACTGCACCGTGCAGGAAGACGAAGCAGCGCTCATCACTGCCCGCGAACGGCCCATCGTATTGTTGCAGGAACGCCCTCACAGCCCCATCTCCCGGTATGTCGCGCCTGGAAACGCATACCTGGGGGTGATGCTGCCCTATACCCCGCTCCATTACCTGCTATTGGAACCGAGTGACGACTTCCCTGTTGCTCTGGTTATGACGTCCGGCAACTACTCAGAAGAGCCAATCGCGACCGACAATGACGAAGCGCTAACCCGGCTGGCCGGTCTGGCGGACGGGTTTCTGCTGCACGACCGGGAAATCCACGCCCGATGTGACGATAGCGTGACGCGCATCTTCGCCGGTGCAGAGTTGCCAATCCGGCGCTCACGGGGATACGCTCCCTACCCCATTCGTCTGCCGTTCGACGTACCCCAGGTGTTGGCCGTGGGGGCGGAACTGAAGAACACGTTTTGCCTGACCCGAGAGCGATACGCATTTCTCAGCCAACATATCGGCGATCTGGAAAACTACGAGACGTTGCGTTTCTTCGAGAAGATGATCGCCCAACTGGCCCACATGTTCCGCATCCAGCCAGCGGTCATAGCCTGTGATATGCACCCGACGTATCTTTCGACCCGCTACGCGCATCAGGAGGCAACCGCTCGTTCCATTGCCCTGGTCCCCGTCCAACATCACCATGCGCATATCGCGGCTTGTATGGCGGAAAACGACCTGACCGGGGAGCAGCCGGTCATCGGCGTCGCCTTCGACGGTACCGGCTACGGCGAAGACGGGGCGATCTGGGGGGGGGAATTCTTCGTGGCCGATTATCGCCTCAGCCGCCGAGTAGCCCATCTGGCGTACATCCCTCTGCCGGGGGGCGACGCGGCCATTCGGCGGCCCTATCGCGTGGCACTGGCGCATCTCTGGGCGGCCGGCATTCCCTGGGAGAACGACCTACCACCGGTGGCCGCCGCCGCACCCACCGAACGCGCCATCCTGCAACGGCAATTGGAGCGCAACATCAACGTCGTGCCCACATCGAGCATCGGCCGGCTGTTCGACGCCGTCTCTGCATTGGCCGGCGTGTGCTCAGAGATCACCTACGAAGCCCAGGCCGCCATCGAGTTGGAGATGTTGGCAATGGAAAGCGGGGAAGAAGAAGGGTATCCGTTTGATATCGTCCACAGCGCGGCCAGCGGTATGTGGGAGGTGAGACCTACACCGTGCATTGCAGCCGTCGTAGCCGACGTCAAATCCGGCCAAGAGGCAACAAAGATCGCCGCACGGTTCCATACCGGTCTAGCGACGATGGTGCGTAACGTCTGCGTGCGGTTACGGACGGAAAACAGCGTCAACGAAGTCGCCCTATCCGGGGGTGTCTTCCAGAATATGACCCTGCTCAGAATAACATTGTCCCGCTTGCAGGCTGCGGGATTCAAGGTCTATACCCATCACCAGACGCCGCCCAACGACGCTTGTATCTCCCTGGGACAAGCTATGATAGCCGGGGCGACCGGTGGAGTCAACCTCGCTTGAAGACTTCCGTCGTCTTGTATGCCGTTCGCCCGTCCGGCCTGGTATACGGCTCGTCGAAAGTCAGCAACCCCTCCTCAATGAGGAAATGGAACTGTCGCCCGTCCTGCGCACGGACGATCATCGGGACGCCCTGTTCATCCTGCCGGTAGTCGAACCCGGCCGGAAGAGGGTAATAGTGCGCCAGGTCGGCGAAGGTTTTGATGTCGGGGTCACTGATGATATTTTTCCCCAGAGGAATTCGGGCCGCGTGGGAACCGTGGCTACCGGCTTTGTGGGTTGGCCCGTCTTTTTCTTTCTTT
>CAZXVB010000138.1:0-7454 GCA_964643875.1 uncultured Anaerolineales bacterium
AGGAGCGTCATCTATGTCATCTACGTCATCCCCGCACATTGCAATCTCAACTTGTTTTTCGCCAGTTGTCCAGTTTTGCCCCAACCACGATTGATTGCGCACTTACCAGATGGATGACTTGCAACTCAAAATCCACGCTGTCAGGGCGTTCACTTCTCATTGTGCAGTGGGAGATACGATCTTGATGGATTGGAAAACAATCGGATTGGCCGGCGCGATCATCTTTGCAGGACATTTCATCAAAGGGATTTCCGGATTTGGCAGCGCCCTTTTCTCAGTTCCCCTGTTGATGCTGATTCTGGACGTCAAGTTCATTACACCGGTATTTCTGTTGTTCGACCTAATGTCGGGGGCCTTGCTGGTTTCTACTAATTGGCGGATGATCAATCGTCGTTTGTTCCTCTGGGTATCGGTTGGTCTACTGGGGGGAACGGCCCTGGGGACATGGATGTTACTCTCTTTCAGCCACGATATGCTCAAACGGATATTGGGCATATTGGTGACAGGCTGGGCGGTTTTCATTTTGATGCACAGCAACGACGAAAATGATAACAAAAATGATAACGAAAATGACGACGAACGCATCCATAGCAATCCGGGAAAAACCGTGAGCGCCGATAGCCGTGCTTTCCGCTTAGCCCCGCTGAGTGGTTTCCTGGGTGGCGCCCTGGGGGCGATGTTCAGCGTCAATGGGCCACCCATCATTATTTACTTGACCTATATTCTCAAAGAAAAACAGGCTTTCCGGGCCACGTTATATGGCATATTCTTTGCCGATGCATGCTACAAGACAGTTCTGTTTACCAGCCAAGGATTGCTTAACATGGATGTGGCCCGTTTTGCTTTGATGATGGCTCCGTTTTTGGTCATCGGTGCGCTTGCAGGTTCATGGTTACAGGAATACATCAATCAAAACCTGTTCCGAAAAATCGTAGCGGTGATACTCGCTATTACGGGGGTAACTTTGTTGATTTGATCCCAGACTTCCCCCCTGCGAGCGGGGGGGGACTGAGGGGGGGCTATTTTCGCCTTTCACACGGACGTCAGCACTTGCTCCAGATAGGATCGCTCGACCGTTCGTGTCCGTTGGACGCGCTGACGTTTAGCGAGCAATCGCGGGATGTGTAGCAGCCCCGTCAGTTGGCCGCGCAGCCGCGCCCGGGCCGCTTCCCCCCGCCATGCACGCAGCGCCTCACCCGTGATCCGAAACTGCGCCCGCAGGATAGCCCGCCAGTGAATGCGCCACAGGTCGCCGGGGTAATCCTTGACCAACAGATAGATGAAGTTGCGGCCATCGTAAAAACTGGCCGTGGGGCCGCCGCCAGTGGCGCTCAGCTTGTGATAGACGACAGCACGGGGGGCATAGACACACCGCCAACCCGTCAATTGCGCCCGCCACGCCAGATCCACGTCCTCACACGAGAAGAAGAAATCCTCGTCCAACAGCCCGATCTGATTCAGCATCGCCTGCCGATAGGCAGCGCTGCCTCCACAGGCGCTGAAGACGTACTCCTCCCGGTCGTATTGACCCTTGTCCTGCTCCCACACACCCCGGTTGCCAGGGATACCGTCCAGCCGATAGAAATCGCCCGCCGTGTGGAAGGTATCCCGCCGGTCAAACAGGAGCATCCTGGAGGCCACGATCCCCGCCTCCGGATGACGTCCGAACGCCGCCACGACCTCTTCCAACCAATGTGCGTCAGCCTCGGTGTCATTGTTCAACAGGACAACGATCCTCCCCCGCGCGGCCCGTATCCCAGCGTTGCATGCGCCGGCGAAACCTCGGTTTTCCCCCAGGGACAACACCCGCACCCAGGGATAGTCTACAGCCAGCAGTTCCAGCGAGCCATCGCTGGAACCGTTGTCGGCCACGATAACCTCGATAGGCGCATAGGTCTGACATCGCAGACTCTCCAGGCAGACCGGCAGGTGATGAACGCCGTTCCAGTTGGGGATGACGACGGACACCAGGGTGGCAGAAGGGGAAAATGTCATCAGTATGCAGCTTCCAGATACGCGGCGACGGCCTCCTGCCACGGTCGGAGGGTGATACCCAATGCAGCAGCAGCCGTGTTGGCCAAGGGCGCAAAGCGAGGAGGAGCCGAGGGGCGCTCGAAATCGTCCAGGTGGATCGGCTCGACGGGAATGTGCCCCCGTCCACTCAGGCGCAACACCTCCCGAACATAATCGTAGCGCGAAACGTACCCCGCATTGGTGAGGTGATAAACGCCGTATGCCTGCGTCGTAATCAAGCGAGCAATTGCCTGCGCCAGGTCCAGAGCATACGTGGGATTGCCGACTTCATCCTGGACCACCTTCAACTTGCCGTGCGCGTCGGCCAACTCGATGATCCGACGAGGATTGGAGAAGTTCCTCCCGCCCGGCGCATAGACCCAGGCGGTGCGGGCGATGTAGAAGCAATTGAGCAAATGGCGGACATACCACTCGCCGGCGGCTTTGGAGCGGGCATAGGGGTTGATGGGATGGAGCGTATCCCACTCGCGATACGGCTCCGTTGCCGTACCGTCGAAGACTTCGTTAGTACTGACGTACACCAACGCGGCATTGCACGCCCCACAAGCCAAAGCCACGTTTTGGGTACCGAGCGCATTGACCCGATAGGCGTTGGCCGGATCGCGGGCGCACCCATCCACATCGGTCCAGGCAGCAGCATGGATCACCACGTCCGGCGCAAACTCTCGGATAGCTGCGTCAATCTGTCCGCGATCGGTGATATCCAACTCTGGCAAATCGCAGCCGGAGACCTCGTGATCGGCCAACACACGGCTCAGCGCTTGCCCCAATTGCCCTTTCTTCCCGGTGACGAAAATGCGCATAGACATCCTCCTGGGTAATGGAATCGCACGGATTCGAGGGGGTAGGGACGAGCCTCCCGCAGGACGAGAACCTGCGGGAGGCTGGCTTACCCCACGAACCCACGTTGACCCAGTATAACTTGAATCTATCTGTCTGTCAAAAGGCACGCTTCTTCATCCCCCGGCGCGATCCGGATCGCGCCCACAACAGCCGTTTGCACTTTATGTCTGCTATGCTACAATATCAGCAGTGGAGACGTAATACATCAACGAAAGGGAAATTGTGCTCCGTAGCCTGTGGTTTTGGACAACGGTCTTCATCATTGCGATAGGCATCGCGCTGACCGCTGCTTTGGGGGTGTTCTATTGGCTGGTTGTGGCCTGCGTTCTAGCTGGCCTGACGTCCCTGGCTGCTCTTTTAGCTGCAGGGTATGTGGTTGGCCCTCCAGCGCCGCTTGTGCCCTGGCCGCCGGAACACACTGCGCCTACCCTCGCCGAGCCAACTTCCGTGATCTACGATTGTGACATCACGCTGGGAGTGCCATGCCACGATGTAGGGGATGGGCTGGCACTGCTCTACCTGCTGGGTGCACCGGAGGTCAACTTGTTGGGCGTGACCACCACATACGGCCACGGCACGGTGGAGACGACCACCCGGACAGCCCGGCGGGTGCTTCATTGCCTGGGGCAAGGAGATGTGCCTCTGACCCCTGGCGCACCGTCGGCAGCATCTTCTCCGGCGGACAATCGGGCGGCTCACTACCTGGTGCAAACCGTCGGCGACCGCCCTGGAGAGATCGTTCTCATTGCCACCGGATGTATGACTAATCTGCGCCATGCGGCTGCTCTGGATGGAGAATTTTTTTCCAAGTTGCGAGCGCTCTACCTATGGGGAGGGATCACCGGGCCGTTGAACTGGAACGGGCATGCGATTGCGGAACTGAATTTCTCCAACGACCCCGAAGCCGCCTATCAGGCGCTGCACGCCGACTGTCCTGTCACCGTCGTGCCCGGTCAGGCCGGGCTGACAGCCGTCTTTCGCGCTCCCCAGATGGCCGCGCTGCAGGCTTCGGGAATGCCGATTGCCCGCTGGCTCGCCCGACGGATCCGACTCTGGTTCGCTCTGTGCCGCCTCTGGTTCCACGATGGAGGTTTTATCATCGGGGATTCGATCGCTGCACTGGCACACACACATCCGGAGACACTGGAAATGCAATCCGTCTACGTCACCTCGACCCCGCTGGAATTGCGCACCGGTCGGCTCTACGTGGATCCCAGTTCTTACGGCCCAACCCAATTGGTGCTGCGCGTAAATGATTACGAGGCGTTCATCACTGCTCACTTTGCGGCCTGGCAACACCTACGGCTTGGCCGGTAAACCCGTCCGTACATCTGCTCGTCCGTCCTCCAGCAGGGGAAACCCCTAATGGGCGGGAGGATAAGTTGAGCGAATAATGAGGAGGAATACAGCGTTATTATGACAGAAACCACAATGGCCAACAGCCAACAAACACGTATCGTCCTGATTCGACATGGACAAACGGTTTGGAACCGCGATGAACGATTCCGTGGACAGACAGATGTGGCCCTGGATGCTATGGGCCTGGCACAAGCGGAGGCAACTGGCCGATATGTGGCCCGCCGTTGGCCGGTGAGCATTGTGTACACCAGCCCACTGAAACGCGCGTTTCAGACAGCGGAGGCCATCGCCCGGCCCCAGGGAGTCGTTGTGGAACCGACGGAGTACCTAATTGACATCCACTTCGGCGACTGGCAAGGGGAACTGGCGATGGAAATCGCCCGGCGGAACCCCGATCTCATCCGCGCCTGGATGGAAGCGCCTCACACGGTGCGTTTCCCAGGTGGTGAAAGCCTGGAGATCGTGCGCCATCGGCTCACAGAGATGTTGAACGATCTGCTCCCCCGCCATGCCGGCAAGACAATCGCTCTGGTAGGGCATTCTGTCGTCAACCGTGTCTTGCTATGTATTGTGTTGGGGTGGGGGAACGAGCGGTTTTGGCGCGTACAACAAGATACGTGCGCCGTGAACGTGTTCGACGCTCAGATGTGCGGAGCAGACATCACATACACCGTTTGCCTGATCAACGATACCGGCCACCTGGAACATCTGAGTGACGCAAATTGACATAAAACGGGCGGAGGCAAAACCTACCCCTAACTCAGATTACCGAGGAGACATGAACCAATATATTTTCAAGGAAAGGAGGTGAACGGTGGGCGAATTGACAACACTCAATTGTATCTATTTTATCCTCTTTGGGGTTGGCGTTGGATACGCCATAATTGCAGCAGCTTTAGGTGGCCTCTCTCACGTGGAGGTTCCGGGTGTAGACGTGGATATCCCCGGCGTTGATCTGCATCCTGGAGAGCCTGACCTACATTTAGAACTCCCCTTTGCCCACGATATTAGTCACGATGTAGATCATCCCGATGTCGGACTTTCTCCCTTGAGTCCCATTACCATCGCTTCGTTCATCACTGCCTTTGGCGGCGTCGGGCTGATTACCAACAATCTGACCACGCTCTCCCCCATCGCCGGCCTGGTGATCTCGACCATCAGCGGCATCGCTCTTTCCAGTTTCATATTCCTGGTCTACACACGGGTGCTGATGGAGGCTCAAGGATCGAGCCAGGTGGAAAGCGGGGAATTAGTCGGAATCACGGCCGAGGTCATCACTCCGATCCCTCAAGAGAAGATCGGCGAGGTCGTGATCGTGGTGCGAGGTGCTCGGGTTCGTCATGCGGCCCGCGCCCTCGACGGGCAGGCTATCCCCCGGGGCACCCTGGTGGAAGTCGTGAAGGAAGCCGGGAGTGTAGTCATCGTCAAACCGAAAGAGGCAGTAGCACAGAATCGCTTAGATGGAACAAACACACAGTGAAGCAGCCTTTCAAGCCTGCCCCACGGATCGGTTTTTCCAAATACTGATAATCAGGAGGAAAATGATGTTCGATTTAGGTTTAGCAATTGTAGCTGTTGTCGGTATCGTATTGGTAACTTTCGTGTTATTGGGCCTGATCACATCCCGATACAAGAAGGTGGGACCTAACCAGGTATTGGTGATCTCCGGCCTCAAACACACCATATACAATCCCATCACCAAGAAAAAAGAAAAGATCGGCTTTCGGATTGTTAAGGGTGGTGGGGCCATCGTCCTACCGGTCGTCGAGCGAGTGGATGTACTCTCCCTGGAGATTATGACCATTGATGTGCAGACACCGGAAGTATACACTGAGTTGGGTGTGCCGGTGACAGTGGATGGTGTAGCCCAGGTCAAGATCAAGGGGGATGATGTCTCCATCCGCACAGCGGCGGAGCAATTTCTCTCGAAGAGTTCCCAGGAAGTCAAGACCATTGCCCATGAGACGTTGGCCGGTCACCTACGCGCCATTCTGGGAACGATGACCGTCGAGGACATCTACAAAGACCGGGACGCTTTTGCCCAGCGGGTGCAAGAAGTATCGGCTGTGGATATGGCCAATATGGGCCTGGAGATCGTCTCGTTCACCATCAAGGACATCCGGGACGACCAGGGGTATCTGGATGCGCTGGGACAGGCACGCACAGCCGAGGTGAAGCGGGACGCCGCTATCGGCCAGGCATTGGCCGCCAGGGACGCGACCATCAAATCAGCCCAGGCGCGCCAGGAAGGGGAGAGCGCCAAGTACAAAGCGGAGACCAAGATCGCCGAGGCGAACAAGAACTACGAGGTACAAAAAGCGGCCTATGATGCCGAGGTGAACCGCAAGAAAGCGCAAGCAGAACTGGCGTATACGATCCAGCAGAAGATCGAGCAGCAGAAAGTCAAGGCTGAGGAAGTCCAGATCGAGGTAATCGAAAAACAGAAGCAGATCGAAGTGCAAGAGCAAGAAGCGCTACGTAGAGAGAAGGAATTGGAAGCGACGGTACGCAAACCGGCCGAAGCAGAACAATATCGCATTCAGACCCTGGCAAACGCGGAGCGGTATCGTCGCGAGACAGAGGCTGCCGGTGAGGCGACGGCCATCCGCAGCGTAGGAGAGGCCGAGGCCGACGCTACACGGGCACGCGGTATCGCCGAGGCCGAAGTCATCCGCGCCCAGGGAATTGCGCAAGCCCACGCGATGAAAGAGAAAGCCGAGGCTTGGCAGGAATACAACCAGGCCGCCGTGATCCAACAGTTGATTGACGCCTTGCCACAGGTAGCAAAAGCTGTCGCGGAACCACTCTCGCGCACAGAGCGGATTGTGGTTATCAACAGTGGTGGGGATAGTGCCGGCGCTTCCCGGGTCACCCAGGACGTCGCCAATGTGATCGCACAGGTGCCGGCCACCATCGAAGCGTTGACCGGATTAGACCTGATCAAGGCGATTCAAGACCTGCCGGCTGTGAAAGGATCCCAATCTCCACCAGAACCGCCGATAGAACCACCGGACGAGGGGCAGTAACACGCCCAACTCGCAACGCCAAACCACAAAACGGGCAAGTCCAGAGACAGGGCTTGCCCGTTTTCGATTCCGAAAAGTAAGCTACTCAGGCTACTTCTGTTAGCGATTGACTCACTACCCGACACTTTGACCCTCCAGCAGGTTCAGAAGCGGTTGGGGGGCATTTTGTGCCCTGATGTGGGGCTATACACG
>CAZXVB010000139.1:0-3837 GCA_964643875.1 uncultured Anaerolineales bacterium
GCGGAGGGCAATTGCGGTCCCCGGCCGTTTCCCAGGAGCCTGTCCTCCCCCCGTTCCACGGGGGGAGCTAGAGGGGGGCGCGATCCATACATAGCCACTTTGCTCGCCAAACGTTTGGAGCTGTGTTAGCACGACGCTTGTTCCCTTTCCGATTATCTGCTATCATTCTCACGATGGCGACATACGATCAAATCCAGGGAAGCGTCGAACGGATCACGTACTACAATGAGGAGAACGGGTATACCGTGCTCCGACTCCGCGTCGCGGGAGAGCGGGAACTGGTCACTGTGGTGGGGTGTTTGCCGGAACTCAGTCCCGGAGAGAGCCTGCGCCTGGATGGTATTTGGACACTCCATCCTCAATATGGCCGTCAGTTCAAGGCCGAGCGGTGTGAACAGGTCCTCCCGGCGACCGTCGAGGGTATCAAGCGGTATTTAGGCTCCGGGTTGATCAAAGGTGTCGGCCCGGTCATTGCAGACCGCATCGTCCGGCGCTTTGGAATGGATACACTCCGGATACTGGACGAAGAACCACACCGACTGCGAGAGGCGTTAGGCGTCGGCCCCAAACGTGCTCACGCCGTTGCGCAGGCCTGGGAGGCCCAGAAGCACATCCGAGAAGTCATGCTGTTCCTCCAGAGCCATGGCGTGACCACGGGTATTGCCGTCAAAATCTACAAAACGTATCGGGACGATGCACTCTCTGTGGTACAGGAAAACCCGTACCGGCTGGCCAGGGATATTTGGGGGATCGGGTTCAAGACCGCCGATAAAATTGCGCACAGCTTGGGGATACCATTCGATGCACCGACCCGCGTGCAGGCCGGCGTAGCCCACGTGTTGAGCCAATTGGCCGATGAGGGGCACGTTTACGTGCCAGAGGATATTTTGCTGCGGGAAAGCTGTCGCCTGCTTGAGGTCTCTCCCGACCGAGTTCGAGCTGCCATCGAGGAACTGGAGGCCGACGAGACCATCCACCGCGAAAAGCTTACGTATTCCCCCCCATCGTCTGCCTCATCGTCTGCCTCCCCCCGGCCCAAAGAAATCCGCGAGGAAGAAGCAGTCTACCTGGCACCGTTCTACTACGGTGAGATTGGCGTCACACGCCGCCTCCAACAGGCGATATCCTACCCTGCCAGCCGCCTCCGAGGCCCAGACTGGCCCGCGTTGCTCTCCCAGGTTAGCCAATGGAGCCACCTTGCGCTTTCCCACGAACAAGAAGAGGCCGTCCGCTGTGCGTTGACCGGTAAAGTCACCGTATTGACCGGCGGGCCAGGTACCGGCAAGACGGTCACCGTGCGCACGTTGATCGCCGCCCTGGAGGCGGCCGGGCGGCGCTATGCCCTCTGTGCACCCACCGGACGGGCCGCTAAGCGACTCTCCGAGGCCACCGGCCGCTCTGCTCAGACCATTCATCGTTTGCTCGAGTATGCCCCCGTGGACGGCTTCCGGCGAAATGCCGAACACCCCCTGGACGTGGACATGCTGGTCGTAGATGAAGCCTCAATGCTCGACCTGTTGCTGGCAAACCATCTCCTCAAAGCCGTAGACCCGGCGGCCCACCTGCTCCTGGTCGGTGATGTAGATCAGTTGCCATCGGTCGGGGCGGGAGACGTCCTGCGTGATATCATCGCCTCTGGACAGGCGGCTGTGATTCGGCTGAACACCATTTTTCGGCAAGCGACCGACAGTGGTATCGTTGTCAACGCCCATCGCATCCACCGGGGGGAGATGCCGCTCCTGAACCAATATGACGACTTTTATTTCTTTTCTAAGGATGACCCTCGGACAGCGGCCGAGCTGTTGGTAGACATCGTTCGACAACGGATCCCCCGTAAATTCGGGCTAAACGCGCTGGACGACATCCAGGTCCTGGCTCCGATGTACCGGGGAGCGTGCGGCGTCGCCAACCTCAACAGCCTTTTGCAAGCGGCGCTCAATCCACCTGCGACCCACAAGCCGGAACGCCGATTGATCGGGCGGGTATTCCGGGTAGGGGATAAGGTAATGCAAGTGCGCAACGATTATGTGCGCGACGTGTATAACGGTGACATCGGTCGTGTGACGGCTCTCGATCCGCTCGAACAGACGCTAACGGTGACGATGGATGGCCGGGCGGTGGTCTACGACTGGAGCGAAACGGACGAACTGGTGCATGCCTTTGCCATATCGGTGCACAAGAGCCAGGGGAGCGAGTATCCGGCCATAGTACTGCCGGTAACGACCCAGCACTATATGATGCTCCAACGAAATCTGTTGTACACCGCTATCACCCGTGCCAGGAAATTGGTGGTGTTGGTAGGCAGTCGGCGAGCCATTGGCATCGCCGTGCGCAACAATCCGGTGCGTGAACGACATTCGGGCCTGGGGATTCGCCTGCGAGAATCATCGAGGCGACTGTCGCTTTGAAGTTAAGGGGATACGGTCGGGTACAGATGCGGCGCTCTCCTGAGAGAGCGCCGCACTTTTGGGTGACCGGTTGTGTCGGCTGTTAACCGGTCATTAACCGGTGATTACCTGTCGCTTTTACGGATAGTTGCGAAGCACCACCGGCAGGAATATCTTGCTGCCGGCTGCCCTGGCCCCATAGGTACCAAAGCGACTCAACCCCCGCAGCCAGGCCTGGAGTACGTTGTCATCCTCGTTCAGCGTTTGTCCCTCTCCTGGCGGCGGCCCTTCACCCACTTTGTACCACCCCAGCAGCGATTTGTAACGGTAAAGCGCCAGCGTTTCCTCGACGATCCCTTCCACATCTTCATCGTGATAGTGGATGGTGATGGTCACCGGTCTCACAAATGGGAAGTCGAAGAGCTGCTGTCCGTTCCGATAGGCGTCCAAGTCGAAGGCATGGCTTCCGAAGCGCAGGCTGGGGGTAATGTCCTCGGTAGGCGATGGGATCGGTGTGTAACGAATTTCCGTGACGTCAGTCACCGCACCGACTGGGATTTCCACGGTGGTTGTCATCCCGTGGGGATCGGTGTAGATCAACGTGCCACTGATCCCGCTGTCAATGGTGGTCGAGACCGATTCGATGCTGTGGAGGGTAATCTCATGGGTATCGCTGACTAACACACCAGCGCAGTTCTCGGCCGCGACGATGATGGTCTTCGTCCCGGTCGTGGCCCAGCCGTATCGAACTTGCGTCGGTCTCGGCAAGAGCGTGGTGCCCGGCAGCGGGTCCGCGCCCCAGGTGTAGGTGATGGGCGGCGTAGCGTTGAGCGGCGCAACGACGGCTTGGAAGGTGTATAGCCTGTCCACGTAGCCCGCCGTCGGGCCGGCGATTTCCACACCGGTCAACTCTATGCACGGCGGCGGCCCGGCAATGACGATGGTGTGGGTATTGGTGACAACGATTCCATCGCAGTTCTGCGCCGTGACCGTCAGGACGTACGTCCCTGCAGTGTTCCACCGATAGATCGCGTGGGGCGAGTTTTGCCCGCTGACGGGGACGGGGTCCCAGGTGTAGGTGATGGGCGGCGAGGCGTCCGCCGGCGAGACTGTGGCCGTGAAGGCATACGTCGTTCCGGTGACCCCGCTCGTTGGACCGGCGATTTCCACACCGGTCAACTCTATGCACGGCGGCGGCTCGGTAATGACGATGGTGTGGGTATTGGTGACAACGATTCCATCGCAGTTCTGCGCCGTGACCGTCAGGACGTACGTCCCTGCAGTGTTCCACCGATAGATCGCGTGGGGCGAGTTTTGCCCGCTGACGGGGACGGGGTCCCAGGTGTAGGTGATGGGCGGCGAGGCGTCCGCCGGCGAGACTGTGGCCGTGAAGGCATACGTCGTTCCGGTGACCCCGCTCGTTGGGCCGGCGATTGTCACGCCGGTCAAC
>CAZXVB010000139.1:3937-7448 GCA_964643875.1 uncultured Anaerolineales bacterium
GTTCTCGGCCCGGACGGTGATAGTGTACCGACCCGCCTGCGGCCAGTTGTAGGTAGCGCTGGACGTACCCTGCCCGCCGACAAGATGCTCGCTCGACCAGGTATAGTTGGACACGGTGGCCGTGACCGGCGAGACGACGGCCACGAAAGCGGTGTTCTGCCCAACAGTGGCCGCCGTGGGGCCGCTGATGGTCACTCCGGTCAGCGGTACGACTTGCGCCACCCGCGTTGTGATGCGTGAGAGGTTGTTTGCGAGGGAGAAGTCCTCCTCACTGCCGGCGATCATTGCCGTGTTGGTCAGCCAATCGCAGAACGTGAGCGTGTCCGTGAGCCGCACGGTCAGATAGATGTATCCATAGCTACCGGGAGGCACATCGCCCAGAGACCACACGACATTTCCGGCCGCGACGGTGGGAGTGATGCTCCCGCCGAGGTCTACATCCGGGTGCCACATATAGCCCCACCACGAGACGTACTCCGTACCGGCGGGCAGCGCATCGGTGATGAGCGTGTTGGTGGCGGTGATGTTGCCATCGTTGCCAAAGTAGAGATAGTAATCCATCTTCTCGCCGGGGGCCGACATGCCATCGCACTTGGCAAGATACTTATCAATGTAGAGATCCACCCACGGCAGGGTCACCCGTGTGTGATCGGAGTTCCGATTGTACTCGTATTCACTCTCCGTATTGTCGCCGACGGCGATGACGCTGTTCCCCAGATGCTGCCAGACGACCGCCTCCTCCTCTACGTTCACGGTGATGTACAGCCATACAGTGTCGCCTGGCCCTATGTCCCCCAGAGACCAGATTATCTGCCCGTTGGCGATGATCGGCGTCGTCGAGAGCGGGTTGCATTGCTGGCCATCTTGAGTGAAGACACACGACTCGCCGCTCCAGGAGGCCAGGCTGGCGCTGAGGGGCAGCGTGTCGGTCAGGATCACGTTGGTCGCCGTGTACGAACCAGTATTCTCAACCGAGACATGGTATCGCATCCAGCTACCGGCCGCCCCAGGCGGGGAATTCAAATACTTGTAGACCTCCAGGTCCGGGACCGCGGTGGGCCGGTCGGTCGAGGAGGCATCGTTGTTGCTGTAACTTGTCTCTTCGTCGGAGGTCGAGATGCCGACCTGGTTGATCAGGGCGGCGCCCTTCTTCACCCCATCCGCGATGCGCACCGTGAGGTAGATGTACCCATACTGGCCCGCCTCCATCTCGCCCAGCGGCCAGACGATCCGCCCGTCGGCGACGGTGGGAGTGATGGTCTCGTCGAGGTCTACGTTCGGGTTATACGTATATCCATACCAGGAGGCGTAGGTGACGCTCGCCGGCAGCGTGTCGGTCAGGAGCACGTCGTGGGCGACGCTGTTGCCGTTGTTGGCGAAGTACAGTCCGTAACGCATCAGCCCGCCAGGCGCGCCCCAGACATCCACCCATTTGCTCACATAAAGGTCCCGCGTGGGGACGACGATAGTGTCGGTGCTGGTGTAGACGTTGTCGGACGTGTCGGCCTCGCTCTCGGCCATAGCAATGGAGGCCACGTTGACTATCTGCTCCCCTACGGAGATGTCGTCGGCGATGCGGACGGTCAAGTAGATGGAGCCGCGCCCTCCCGGTTGCAGCGTCCCGATCTCCCAGCGCCCGCGACGGTTGGCCGGCTCAATCACCGCCTCCTCGTCGCACAGCTCCACCATGTCCGGGTTGTAGAGCTCGCCCTCCCAGGAGAGGTAGGTCACACTGAGCGGCCAGGTATCGGTGAGCACCACATCGGTGGCGGGCATGTTGCCCTCGTTCTCGAACTGCAACAGATAGACGACCTCGCCGCCGGCCAGCGGGGCGCCGCCCAGGGATTTCGAGATGCGGACGTCCCACGTCCGGGTGACGGTCTCCGTATGGGTGTAGACGTTGTTGTCCAGGTCGGAGTCCGAGTCGCGGGTAGCGATGGCGACGGTATTGGTCAGCAGACCGCCGACGGGGAGCGCGTCGTCTACGCGCACCGTCAGATCGATCCATCCATCCTTGCCGGCCGGTATCTCCGGCAGCCGCCAGACGACCTGCCGGCCCGCGATCGTGGGCGTGATCAGATGCTCCAGAGTTCCGTAATAGGGGACGCTGACGTAACCGTCCCACGAAACGTAGGTCACGCTGGGCGGCAACGTGTCGGTGATGACCACGTCCCTGGCGCGGGCGTTGCCCAGGTTCCCGAAATTGATTAAGTAGGTCAACTCACCGCCGGGCGGGGTGGGTAGCGAGGAGGAACGGGATTTGGTGACGTACAGGTCACGTTCCGGCGTCAGGACGGTATCCGTCGAGCTGTCCTCATTGTTGGTCGGATTGGCGTCCGTTTCGGCCAGTGAGATGGCGACCATATTGGTCAGCTTGTCACCGGGCGCGGCCGCTTCGTCCACCTGCAAGACAAGGGATAAGTAGGCATATTGACCGGCCAACACCTCGCCCAGCCGCCAGATCAATTGCCCATCCTGGATGGTGGGAGCGGGTATGAGCCGTTGGGGGTTGTAGAACAAGCCCGACCACGAGACGAGCGTGGTGCTGGGCGGCAGTGTATCGGTCAGGATCACGCCTGTGGCGGTGAAGTTGCCCGTGTTGCCGATATACAGATCGTACGTTCCCAACTCGCCTGGCACCAGAGCGTCCATCAGTGACTTGGAGACGTACATATCCCGCGTCGGTGAGAGTACCTCGGTCGTCAGCACGTACTCGTTGTCCCGCCGGTCGAGTTCGTCGCCGACGCCGGCAACGGCGACGGTGTTAGTCAGCAGGTCGCCGACGCTCAACCCGGCGTCCAGGTGTACCGTCAGGTAGATATACTTTGCACTTCCACCTTCCAGCGTGCCCAACTCCCACACCAGTTTGCCGTCGGGGGTCTCGATCAGGCGAGGTGAGCCGCCGGACCAGGAGACGAGGGTGACGCCCGACGGCAAGGTGTCCGTGACCAACACGTCGTGAAGCGGAGCGACGCCCAGGTTTTTCACTTTGATCCTGTACATCATGTTCCCGC
Source organism: uncultured Anaerolineales bacterium (assembly GCA_964643875.1). Lineage (GTDB taxonomy): Bacteria > Chloroflexota > Anaerolineae > B4-G1 > B4-G1 > CAZXVB01. Next base: position 6,952 of record CAZXVB010000139.1, read on the forward strand.
CGGGCGCGCCCGCGTGGTCGTACACGGATTTTTCCACCGCCAGGTCGGCGATGGGATGGTAGACCGTGGTCGTATGGGTGACGACGTCGTTCGATCCGTCGGAGGTCGAGATGGAGGCATGGTTGCACAACACATCCTGCACGGCGGCGTCGTCGGCGACGTGCACCCTGAGGTTTATGTACCCATATTGGCCCGCATCCACCTCGCCCAGCGGCCAGACGATCTGCCCGTCGGCGATGGTCGGGACGATGGTTCGGTCAATGTCGTAAGACGGGTTCCATGCATATCCATACCAGGAGACGAGGGTGACGCTCGCCGGCAGCGTGTCGGTCAGGAGCACGTCGTGGGCGACGCTGTTGCCGTCATTCCTGAAATCCAATCGGTATCTGATTTCCCCGCCGGCCAGCGGGGTGCCGCTGTCCAGAGACTTGGTGACGCGCACATCCCGCGTCGGCGCGACGACGGTGTCGGTGCGCGTGGAGCTATTGTCGCCGGGG
>CAZXVB010000140.1:0-7327 GCA_964643875.1 uncultured Anaerolineales bacterium
TTACTCAGAAAGCCCACGCACCACAGCCCCCAACCTGGCAACCCCTTCCTCGATCTCCGATAGAGTCAGAGCGCAGAATGGCAGCCGGACGAAGCGATCTCCATCGCCATTGGCGAAAAACCCCCGTCCATCCGTCAACACCAGGTTTGCTGCCCGCGCCTCGGATAGCAAGTCGTCGGCCGCAACCGGCGCTTCGAGAGTCACTCCCACAAAGAAGCCCCCCTCCGGCCGGGTCCACGTCGCCAGCCCGGATAGGTGATGTTCCAACGCGGATAACATCGCGTCCAGGCGCGGGTGGTACAATGCCTTCAACTGGGCGATGTGGGGCTCCAGCCACTGTCGTTGAATGAATTCGTACACGATGGCCTGGTTGAAGTAACTGGGATTGATGTAAGTATCCTCGGCCATCTTCGCCAACTCGGCTGACAAAGCCGGGGGCGATACCACATAGCCCACCCGCAGCCCAGGGCTGATCAACTTGCTGTAGGACGACATAAACAACACACGGTCGGGAGCCAAACTAAGGAGGGTCGGCAATTCTTTGCCCCGGTAGCGCAACCGACGATAGGGGGCATCCTCGATAATCCAGAACCCATACTGGCGGGCGAGCGCCACCACCCGCAGGCGTTTCTCGGCGGAAAGCACAATACCGCTAGGGTTCTGGAAGTCGGCCACCAGATAGAGAAGAACAGGGCGTTTCCCGTCCTTCAGCAGCTTTTCCAACCGGTCCACGTCCAGGCCGTCCGCCTCCAAGGGGATTCCAACGACTTCTGCTCCGGCCCGGCGGAGAACGGTGACCGTGCGGTCATACGAGGGCTGCTCCACAAAGGCGATGCTGTCCGGGCCGCACAACAGTCGGGCGCAAAAATCTTGCAACTGGAGCGATCCCTGGCCGATGATAACCTGATCGTCGGAAACCCCGTCTATGTCCCCAGCGATAGCCGAGCGCAACAAAGGGAAACCCCGCGAAGGCCCATACTGCAAGACCACATCGGCATATTTCTCCAACACAGCGGTAGCACATTCCTTGAGTTGTGCGACCGGAAAGCTTTCCGCCGGCGGCACGCCACGGGTCAATTTAATCACTTTTTCCGTCATTCCACCTCCTGACTTATTTATTCATCCATCGGAAGCAGGCCCAGATAGTGAACTTTGATGTACTCATTTTGAGCCAATTCTAGCCCGCTCCCCTCCAAAACGATATGCCCATTTTCCAAGACATACCCTCGGTCGGCTAACTCCAGAGCGTATGTAATGTTTTGCTCCACCAACAGGACTGTTAGGCCCAGGTCCCGCAGGACTTCCAGCTTTTGGTAAATGTCGTCTACCAATCGGGGTGCCAGGCCCAGGGATGGCTCGTCCAACATCAGCAGACGAGGACGGGAAGCCAATCCCCGCCCGATAGCCAGCATCTGCTTTTCTCCACCGCTCAATGTACGGGCCATTTGTGTTTCTCGTTCCTTCAAAACAGGGAAGATGGCGTAGATTTCGTCCAGCACGCCATCCTTGAGTGCATCTCGGCGGGCATAGGCCCCCATTAGCAGATTGTCCCGTACCGTCATATTCGGGAACGGTCGCCCTCCTTCCGGTACATACGAAATGCCCTGGCGGGTCACATTGTGTGCAGCCATCCCCTGGATCGGGCGGCCGGCGAAGGAGATACTCCCCGAATATGGTGTGATCAAGCCGGAGATTGTTTTCAATAGCGTACTCTTACCGGCACCATTCGGGCCGATGATGGCAATGACCTCTCCTTCGGCGACGGTGAAACTCAAATCGTGTAGGATCGGTACCTTCCCATAACCGGCGTTCAAGTCGGTTATCGCGAGCAACTCGTTCACCTTCGTCTTCATCGCCCCCCCCTCTCTCCCAGGTAGGCCTCAATCACCCGCTCGTTACGGCTGATCACATCCGGCGTGCCCTCAGCAATCAACCGCCCCGACTCCAACACGATGATCCGCCCACACAAGCTCATCACCATCGGCATCACGTGCTCCACAACGCACAAGGTGATACCTAATTCTCGATTGAGACGCCGCAACATCGCCATCAACTCACTCAACTCAGTCGCGTTCAGGCCGGCGCCAGCTTCATCCAGGAGTAGGAGGTCCGGCTCCGTCGCCATCGCGCGGGCCAGTTCGACCCGTCGCAACTGAGCTAGCCCCAGGTCACCGCACTTCCAGAGGCGGATATCCTCCAAATCACAGAACTGAATGACCTCATCCACTTTCTGGACAACCTCTTTTTCCCCATGGCGGTTATAAGCCCCTACCCGAATCGCATCCTCCACCCGCATATTGTTGAACGCCTTGGTCACCTGGAACGTGCGGGACATTCCCAATCGGCAAATTCGATGGGGAAGGAGATCGGTGATGTCAACACCTTTGAATATCACCCGGCCAGAGTCCGGCCGAGCCAGGCCGGTGATGGTGTTGAAAAGCGTCGTCTTACCGGCACCGTTTGGCCCAATCAGCCCCAAAATCTCCCCGGCGTATATCTGCAAGCTGACATCGTTGACCGCTACCAGATTGCCAAACCGTTTGGTGACGTTAGAGACTTGTAGAATTGGTTGAGATTTCTGAGACATGATTCTCTCCCGTCCGTTTAAAACGGCGATAGATATCGTCGAGCAGGGTCGCCACCCCGGTGGGGCGGAACAGAGCGATGAGGATCAACACGACAGCATACACGGCCAGGTAGAGGCTCTCTATCTCGCCGCTCAGGTTGGAGCGTAGAATCTCCCGGCCACTGACCAGGAGTACCGTGGCCAACAAAGGCCCATAGGTGATACCCATTCCCCCAACGATACCCAGGATGGCCACTTCTGTGCCCTGAAGACCACTGAAAAAGTTGGGATGGATGAATCCATACAAGCAAGCGTATACCCCGCCGGTAGCGCCGACGATGAAGGCGTAGATCATAAGCGCCTTGAGTTTACAGCCTCGCGCATCCACCCCCAATACCTCGGCGGCGTCCTCGCTTTCCCCCAAAGCCAGCAAGTAGTAGCCCAGTTTCGACTTCGAAATGCGATCGTTCACCAGTAAGGTGATCACCAGTAGCCCCAGAATGATGTAGTAGTAGGGAACGTAAGATCCAAATCGCATATGGTAAAGCGACCAGTTGTGAAAGGGCAGATATTTTTCCACCGGCCCGCCTACGTCTTCCCACAGGAGGAAAACCACTCGCAGGACCTCGACCAGGGCGGATGAACTGAGGGCATACCATACATCTGTAACACCAAAGCGGAAAAGGGAATACCCCACCAGGACGGCAAAGCCGGCGGCTACCAGCCCCCCTAGCAGCATGCCAATCCAGGGAGATATATTCCAACGGATCAGAAGTGTACCCGCAGTGAAAGCCCCCAATCCCAAATAGGCCGTAGCAGCCAGGTCCATTTGTCCGGCCATCCCGCCAATGATGTTCCACGCAGAGGCCATCACGGCGTACAACAACACCGTCGTCGCCAGGACCATCGTATATTGGTTGGATCCGATCAGTCTCGGAACAAGGAGAGCAACCAATCCCAAAGCCAGCCATCCTGCCGCTTTGCGTGCAGCTAACTTCGGGTTGGGTTTCGATTTCATCGGCATCGTTTTCATCGTTTTGCTCCTACTTTCTTCCGAAAAGGCCGCGCGGCTTCACCCATAGGACCAGGATGAAGATAAGGTAGACGACCAAGGAACGCGCGCGGGGATCCCACAAGGCCATCGAAAGGGATTCGGCGCCCCCTACGATGATACCTGAGATCAACAAGCCGGGGATCGAACCCAAACCGGCCATTGCCAACACGCACCAACTCAACAGACTAAACCGTACCCCCATCGTCGGGTCTACTTGTTGGAATGTCATCAGCAGGCCGCCGGCAACCGCAGTCAGCGCCGAACCCAAGCCAAAGGCCAGAGCATACGTGCGTTTGTAGTTCACCCCCATCAGGGCAGCCACGTCCAAGTCATCCGAGGCGGCTTGAATCGCCCGCCCTGGCCACGTCCGAGTCAGGAACAGGTACACAACCACAATGGCAGCGACACTCACCAAGGCCGAGACTAATCGGGAAAGGATGATCTGATACTCGCCAATAGCGATCTGCCCCTGGATAAGCGAATAAGGCAAAGCCCGTGGCTGGGCTTGCCAGGCAATCTGAGCAAAGGCCCGCAAAAAGAGTTGTAGCCCGACCGTCACCGCGATCTGTGTCACATAGTGCTGGCGCAAGGTACGATCCACGATGGCCTGATAGGTTAACAATCCAATCAGGAACAGAATCGGTACAGTGATCACAGGAGTCCATACAGCGTCAAGCCCCAACAAAGTCCCTACCCAGAAAGTGAAATACATGGAAAGCATCACGAAATCGCCATGGGCAAAGTTGACGATATTCATCACCCCAAAGATGATGGATAGGCCCAAAGCGATCAAGGCGTAGATGCATCCCATCATGGCACCGTTGACCAAATTCTGAACGATGGTTTCTGTCATATCTGCACCGTTATTTCCGGGACTCGCCCTCAAGACGGGGGGCGCCCCGCCAGTTCCAAGATGCCTATCCGAACGGACGCCCCCCTGTAGTAGGTTCTACTTCACCAAAAGCGCCTTTAGTAGTCAGCGTCCGGGCGCGGGAAGATGGCCTCAGCCTCTGCATCATCGAAGGGCCACACCACCTTCGGCTCGCCATCAATCACCTGCAAGATGATGGCCTTGGCATAGGGATTATCGCCAGTTTCGATGAATGTGATGCGATCCCCCGGATACGTATCCACAGCCGGGCCAGACGTCAAATCCAACTGCAAGAATGCCTGTCGGAGGTTGTCCGGGTTCAGTGGATCATCGGGGTACAACTGTCCAGAAAGCTCTAAAGCCTCTTTGAGTACCCACATCGCGTAGTAGTTCATCCCGGCAGCCTCGGTGGGGATATGGCCGGTTTTGGCCGTGAACTCCTCCACGAACTTGTGGTTCTGGGGCGTGTCCTTGGCCGGGTTGTAGCTATACGTGTTGGAGTAGTAATCGGCCAGATCGCCCAGCGCCTCGATGGACTCCGGATCGGTGTAGCCACAGGCCCCCATCCCGGCGATGAACTTGGGGATAGCCGCCATTTCCTTGAAGGTGTTGGCGAAAATGATGCCGTCGGTGAAGTACGGGCAACTAATCACCGCATCAGGCTGAGCGGATGCGATCTCCCCCACGATGGCCGAAGCGTCAGAAATATCATAGGGGTATTCCTTTTGATAGACAACCGTCAGGCCATTGTCCAGCGCGGCGTTCATTGCGCCCACGGCGTTACTGCGGCCAAAAGACGAATCTTCGTTGAGAATAGCGATCCGCTCGACGGGGACGCCGGCTTTCTGACTGGCTTCGATCACGAATTGGATGGCCGACGATCCGTGCTGGCCAGCCTTGGGAGCCGGGCGGAACAGATACTGACGCCCCATCCCGGTGACACTGTCCACCAGGGCATCGGCGATCAGGATCACCTTCTCCCGCTCGGTCACTTCGGAGGCCGCCACGGTCAAACGGCTGATGTACAGCCCTAGAATAGCGACCGGATGATGCTTGCTGATCAGGCTCTCGGCCCCCAACTTGGCGCTGTCAGCATTCTCACCGCTATCTTCCACGGCCAACTCCAGCGGCAATCCCCCCATGGATTCGATCCCGCCAGCCTCGTTGATGTGTCGCACAGCGAGCTCCATACCGATTTTAGCTTCTGTGCCAAATACGGCATGGGCGCCGGTCAGTGGTTCCAGACAGCCCACGACAATCTTCTCCGGCAATTGCGCCTCTTCTTCGGAGGTCGTTGGTTCTGCTGTCGGGGAAGCACAGCCTACCACGATTGACATGATGACCACTACGGCCAACAACAAGCGTACCATTCGAGTCTTCATCTTTCTCCTCCCGTAAATACATATACCGACAAACTTGGTTTGCACGTATGGCCCAGTCATGAGCGAGAACGGGAACGAGAATGAGACCGGCCATAACTACTTTTGCTTCAACACATCCTCAACACATCCTAATGAATTGAACTAACCTTCACCTCCTTTCTTCATCTCGAACCCAACCGGGCACAGATCTGTTGGGCAGCCTGGTGACAGAGCGCCACGTACCGCTTAGACAGTTCATCTGTAAAGCGGAAAGTCGGCCCGGCAATGCCAATGGCAGCCACGATATGCCCATGTTGGTCACAAATCGGTGTAGCTACCCCCCAGGAATCAGGGTCGGTTTCCTCATAACTGATCGCGTATCCCTCTTGCCGGATACGAGCTAATTCCGCACGGAGAACATTCGGATCGGTGATGGTATTCTTGCACAGCGGGGAGAGGCCCCGTTCAATGATGGCCGCGATCTCCTCTTCTGACAGATAGGCCATCAATATCTTGGAAGAGGCCCCGGCATACGGTGGACGGCGCGTTCCCACTGTGAGCGCCAATCGGACCAGGTGTTTCGTCTCGACCTTATCAATACAAACAACTTGCCCTTCCTGGTAGACGGTCAAGATCACCGCTTCGCCGGTGAGACGCCCCAGTTCTTCCATGACCGGCCGGGCAACATGGCTGAGCGCATTGCTGTCGGCTGCCAATTGTCCCCATACGACCAACCGATACCCCAAGCGCCACAACTTGTCTGTTGGGTCACGCCGGAGAATGCCGTGCATTTCCAGGCTGACGAGAAAACGGTGCAGGGTACTCTTGGGCCATCCTAAGCGGACGCTCAGGTCGGTCAATGTCCACGCTGGCTGGTCGGCGGAGAAACAACCCAGGACTTCTACCAATCGATCTACCGTCTTGACTGTGGAAGAAGCAATTTTCATAACCTGACCACCGACAGGATTTAGCAACAATGTGTTTGCCGTTTATGACCAGCGAGGAGCAAGGTAAGGTAAAGACCCAAAATGCTGTCGTGCTATAAGCAAAGCAGATAGTGGTAAAAAAGAGGATGTTAAAAGTTCCAATAATTGGAACTTGTTTCTACTAATAAATATTTTATCATATTTATATGTCGTTGTCAAGAAAATTTTCTTTACCAACCCTCGACATCATAATCGTAGCCATCTGTGCCGTGATTTGCGGTGCTGACTCGTGGGGCGAGGTCTCCGACAGGCCCCCGGCTGCGGTCAGAGACCTTGCCGAACCGAAGGGTCTCCCCCACCCGTCGGGCGAAATTCCCTCACTCCACCCGTCAGCATCTCTTCCGTATCACCGGCGTGGACTTGGTCTCCGTGGACGGCATCAGCGCCTCTCTGGCCCAAACCATCATCTTTGTCTCGGATCACTCGGATGGGCGTCGGCGTCGCAGGTGGATGAAGAAGCGCTGGCCCAGGATTTTGCGCAAAGCCAAG
>CAZXVB010000141.1:0-7316 GCA_964643875.1 uncultured Anaerolineales bacterium
TGCCGAGTTGCCTTGAAGTAACTTGTCTTCGGCAATCCACTGCTCCAAGCCGGTCTGTGACCGGCGTGGCCGCCGAATCGCGGGCGGTGGAGGACCATTGCGGTCCCCGGCTGCGGTCAGAGACCTTGCCGAACCGAAGGGTCTCTCCTACCCGTTGGGCGAGGTCTCCGACCGAAGCCCGGCCGTTCCTCGGTAGGCGTTGCGTAGAGTAACCATAGGGATTGCGTCGGCCAATCGTCAAGTTTTCTTTTCAGCCATGGGGTATAGTATAGTTGAAGCCAGGTACGGGTTTTCTTCTTCTCCTCCTTTTTAATGAGAGCCGGAGTTGACACTCCGGCTCTCGGTGTATCTGGCGGCCGATTCGGCGACTTTGCGCTACAACAGGCGCCGGCCTGGGGGGATCTACGCTGCCGCCACCTGCGATCACATCCACTCCAAGTGTTGGAAGGTTGGGGGAGAAAAAGAAAGTGGGCCCACGAGGATTCGAACCTCGGACCGACCGGTTATGAGCCGGCTGCTCTGACCGCTGAGCTATGGGCCCGGTACTGGTTTAGAGCGGGCGACGGGAATCGAACCCGTAACAACAGCTTGGAAGGCTGTGGCAATACCATTTTGCAACGCCCGCACAGTCGGGGCGGCCGGACTTGAACCGGCGACCTCTGCGTCCCAAACGCAGCGCGCTTCCATCTGCGCCACGCCCCGTCGGGAGCGTGATAAGTATACCGCTATTATCCGTTTCCGTCAAGGTTTCGCATTCCCTCATGTAAAACGTTACTCGCACGCATGCATACACGTCCGGTTCACGTCCGGTTGACGAGAACCCCGCCCTATGGTATCCTTTGAGTGATGAACGGAGCGATGAACGAGAATACGAAAACGATACCAACACATCCTATTCGTGCAGTGGGACTTATTTCGGGCGGGCTGGACAGCATTTTGGCGACCCGCCTGATGCTCGAACAGGGGGTCTATGTCACAGTTCTGCACTTCCGGACCGGCTTTTCCTACGTCGAGCGCGACCGGGCGATTCAGACCCCGCCCCCACCTTTTCCGGCGGAGTCCGCTGCCAGACAACTTGGCGTCCCGTTGGAAATCATTGATGTATCCGATGCTTACCGGTCTGTTGTGCTCGCCCCGCGTTTCGGGTATGGATCCGGGATGAACCCGTGTGTGGACTGCCGCATCTTTTTGCTTCGCCAGGCTAAAGCCTGGATGGAAGAACGCGGTTATCATTTCGTCTTCACCGGCGAGGTGCTGGGCCAACGTCCCAAGAGTCAAATGGGTCCCAGTCTGCGCACGGTGGAGCGGGAAAGCGGCTTGACGGGCTATCTACTACGGCCTCTTTCCGCCCGGCTATTGAAGCCCACCATCCCCGAAATTCGAGGGTGGGTGGATCGCGAGCGACTGTACGGGATCAGTGGACGAGGGCGTAAAGCCCAGATCGCGATGGCTGAGCAATTTGGCATCACGACCTATCCTCAGCCCTCCGGCGGCTGCTGCTATCTGATTGACCAAACATACGCCCGACGCCTGCGGGATTTCCTCGTCCATGCGGGAGAAGGCGAAAGCAGACAGACCCTGACCGGTGACCAAATCCTACTGTTGGCCATGGGGCGACATTTGCGCTTGCCAACAGGGCATAAAATCATCGTCGGCCGCCGACAGCAAGAAAACGAACACATTCAGAAAATTGGGGAAAATGTGGAAGGAGTACTGCTCACGACACTGGATTACCCCGGTCCAACGACTTTGTTGCTCCTCCCTTTACCGCCATCCGCCGCCGATAGGGAAGCCATCGAATTGGCGGCCCGTATTACAGCCGGATACTCCGATGGGTGTGAGTCTCCTGAGGTACGTGTCGAAATCTACCCCACGGACGGATCTGCCGTTGAGGTACAGACAGTACGGCCGTTTTCCAAACAATCCAGCAGGGATTGGTTTGTGTGAAGGGTGACCGTCACTTTGGTGGTGCGCTGGCCCACATATGGAGTACTTGGAGACGAAACTGGCCCGTCACAGCATCTAACAACGTGTCTTGATCAATACCCTCAATGCGGAGGGTGATATTGAGATATTCCGGCTGATCGGCTGGATAAGAGACCACAGAGGAAATGTTACCCCCTACTTGCGCAATCCGGCCCGCCAACTCCGCTAACTGGCCGGGGACGTCCAACACGCGCACAGTCAACCGCAGCGAGGGCGTCCCACCGCCCAAAATGGATACCAATTGTTGAAAAATATCCGTCTCGGTGACGATGCCGAGCAAACGGTCATCTTCCAATACGGGAAGACAGCCTATCTTGTGGGTCACCATTAGATTGGCTGCTTCTTCCAGCGGACAGTCTGGAGAGACCGTCACCACAGAACGCTTCATCACCTGCTCCACCCGGTGTTGACGTTTGAGCACTCCCGGCGACCCAGCTTTGGATAGAAAGACCTCCAGGTCGCCGCGGGCGACGATTCCCACGAGGTTCCCTTGTTCATCCACGACAGGCAAACGACGGAACGAGCCACACTTCAGCAAGGCTACTGCCGCCAATGGATCGCTTTCCGGTCGCACCGTGACCGGGTTTTGTGTCATACAATCCCGTACGAACATAGAAAGTCTCCCAGGCACAATAATATGTTAAAGCCTATCCGAAAAGCAGGATGGCATCCCTTGCGCGGCTACGGGAACGATTTTTCGAACAGGCTTTAACTGTGTGCATCGGTAAGGCCTCGCCGGTCGAAGTTGATCAGCGCAGAGTAATTTGTTGCAGTGGAGACGGCATAAACAGGAGAATGAATATCCCCAACATGATGATGCCTACCACAATACGTGTCCGGTCCAATCGGCCGGCATCGTTTAGAGGGGGCGGGTGCCGTGGATTGAGCATCAGGTTCAGAACAGCCCAGGCCAGCCAAAAGCCGCCGGCGTTGTTCCCGCTCATCAACAGCCATCCTCCCCAGGCAAACATCCCCACGATGACGACTTGTCCAAGCTTGTGGGCGCGATTTCCCAATAAGGCGTAACTAATATGTCCCCCATCCAGTTGTCCGACCGGTATCAAGTTGATCATCGTGACCAACAACCCACTCCAGGCCGCAAAGGCGACCGGATGCAACCATACGTCCTCTCCATTGCTAGGAAGCATCCTGCCAAACACCAAATATTTCAGACCAGCGTATAACAGTGAGTTCCCCTCTTGCAGTACAGCATCCACATTCGGTGGAGGGGGTTGAACAGTAGAGAGAGTCAGCCCCACAATCACCAATGGGATGGCGATGACCAGCCCTCCCAGTGGACCGGCGATCCCGATATCGAAAAGGGCCTTTCGACTGCGCATCGGTGCGCGCTGGACGATGACGGCCCCCATCGTCCCGATGATGCTGAGCGGCATTGGGATGAAGTAGGGAAGACTAACGGGAGAGCCGTACCGACGGGCCACAAAGTAGTGACTCAACTCATGGGCCAACAGGATGCTCATCAACGTGGCGGCAAAAGGGATCCCCAATTGCAAATGTGCCAGTGGCAGGAACAGTACCTGGGGATCGTCGGGATTAGTGATCGCGCCGGATTCTTGCAAGACACTGGCCGCCCCGATGTAGAGCACGCTAACCAGAGTGAGCAGTAGAAGCACTGCATTGATCCAGACTCGACCAGGCCGGCGCTCCACTAGACCTTTGATGGCATGTACTTCGAAGTCGCCGGATGGGAGTCGCCGTAGCGAGGCGGTATAGCCGTAGCGGGCGAATCGCTGACTGATTCGCTCGAAAGCGACATCCACATCGGTCCCCGCGTAGAGCCGTCCGCGAAATGCGAAGGCCTCATCGGGGTGTTCCAGTACTATGTACCCGGTGATCTCCATCACATCGTGCAGTTGCTGTCGCAGTTGTGCGATGAGCACCAGGGAGTTCGTAGCAGATGGTTCTAACTCAGGTACATTGTTAGCATCGTTACCGTTCCATCTCATACTCATAGCCTTTTCTCCCGGATCGTTTCAGGACATTTCACTACATAACAGGATTATACCGCAATCAGGCTGTAGTGCAATCAGCACCCTACCATTGGACAGAAGCAGGCTTTCGACGCGAGTTGACGAAAAGCAACAATCAGCGATAATATCAGCATGGTTCACTACCCGATATATTCTCGGTCCCCCTCCCGCAGGGTTGAAAATTATGTCAATTGCACGTCGCCATCGAACAGGTTTCCAAAAAACATATGGCCAAGATAATTGAAGAACACTATCAACGTATACGACGACAAGCGGAACGCGCACATCGGAAATATGGCCACCAGATTCCGGAGTTAATCGCCCAATTGGCCGGCCCCACTCAAGAGGAGCACGACCGGGCCTTCGAGCTGCTCAGCCGAATGGCTCCGGTGATCGTGTCGGAGTTGCTGGCGGCCTTGGAAGACCCTGAGCTGGATCCTCTGGTCGAGGAGGAGATCGTCGCTATATTGGGTGTCACCGGTGACGACGATGCCCGACAAGCCGTGTGGCGTTTTCTCCAACAAAATCCGGACGATCCCGACCGGGTCTCTATGGCCGCTCTGAGCCTGGCCGGATTAGGCGATGAGCGCGGTCGCCCTTATCTGCTCCAGGGGTTGGAATCGCCGAAAGAGGAGATTGTTGCCAACAGCGTCTCTGGTTTGATCCTGCTGGGGCAACCAGAAGACATCCATACCTTACGACAAATCCATCGGCAGCACCGCACCAATCGAGAAATCCGCTATGGCGTGGCCAACGCAGTCCTGTCCATCCTGGGAGAGACGAATCAATCTACCTTCAACAGGACTTTGGATGAGATTCGAACCAACTTTTCCGATCGGGATCTTTGGGCAGATATCTGGGCGATCCTGGAAAGCCGATTTGGCACAGTGCCCCCGCCGGTTCATTGAGCGGAATTTCGTATGTCAACTCAACGACCAACCACGACGCCAAAGAAGTCCCCGCCATTCCGATGGTTGGCGATCTTGATCGGGGTAGGTTTCGTAACAACCCTGTACGTCACGACGCCTGGGGGGGTGTTGGACAAGGCAGATATGATCGGATATGCTGTCTGCCACCGGATCACGGCCCGCTCGTTCATCATCGCCGGGCGGCAACTTCCGCTCTGCGCTCGGTGTACCGGCACATTCATCGGTGCATTGGTGGGATTGTTCGGTCAAGCTATTGTGCTGCGTCGTTGGAGAGCGGCTGAATTCCCTCCCTTGCGGGCTTTGATCTTTCTAATCGGGTTTATGGCCCTGTGGGCTGCTGATGGCTTGAACTCGTATATGACGCTCATTGGCGGGCCGCATCTCTACGAGCCGCATAACTGGCTCCGTTTGACGACCGGCGCACTGCAAGGATTGACGATGAGCGCATTGCTTTATCCCATCTTCAACTTCACGCTATGGAAACACCCCGTGCTCGAACCGGCCATTGACGGGTGGCGCGACCTGGGTATCCTGGTTATCCTGGAGATTGGATTGGTGGTCCTGGTATTGACACGTTGGTCTTTCCTGCTTTATCCGTTGGCCCTACTGGGGGTCGCTGGGGTGCTCGTACTGCTGACAGCCGTCAACACGATGTTGGTCCTGATGCTGGTACGTCGGGACAACACCGCCGATACGTGGGGAGACGCTCTTGGCCCACTGCTGATTGGATTGACGGTCAGCCTGATGTTGATCGCGGCAATTGACGTGCTCCGCTACACATTGACCGGCACGTGGACGGGAATCCCGCCGGTCGGTGGGTGATTGGGTGAGTGAGAATATTCACACTATGGCCCGCCATGGTCACACGCTGGTCACACGATGAACAGACAGGCAATAAGTATGGAACTGAAAACGATACTCAAGCGACAGGCGGCTGAATATGCGGTGACTTTCATCCAACCTGGTATGGTCATTGGGCTGGGACATGGCAGCACGACTCTCTTCGCTCTTCAACGCATCGCGACATTGTTGGCGAGTGGCGAATTGCAGGGGGTCACGGGTGTGCCCTGTTCGACCCATGTGGAACAGGACGCCCGGCAGCTTGGTATCCCCTTGACCACTCTGGAGGAACATTCTGTCCTCGACCTGACCATTGATGGGGCGGATGAGGCCACCGGCGATCTGGAGTTGATTAAGGGGGGTGGGGGGGCGCTTCTGCGGGAGAAAATCGTTGCCCAGGCCAGCCGTCGAGAGATCATCATTGTGGATGAAAGCAAACTTTCTCCCTGTTTGGGCACACACTGGCCGGTTCCCGTAGAAGTGCTTCCATTCGGTTGGCGCTCCCAGGCTGCGTATCTGGAGTCGCTGGGGGCCAAGGTCGCGCTGCGTCGCGGGTCGGACGGTGCACCTTTTCGCACCGATCAGGGAAACTTGATCCTGGATTGTCACTTCGGCCCGATTGCCTCTCCATCCCATTTGGCCGACCGACTACATAGCCGGGCCGGGGTGTTGGAACACGGGTTGTTCCTGGGCTTGGCGACGGACCTGGTGGTGGCTGGTGCAGATGGAATTCGCCATCTGCAGAGGGGGGCAGAGGGAACAGGTACAAAGGGGAATATGGTACGGTGAACTTCACCCACTACCCGATTCAGGTCCTCTCTGATCAAAAGCGCGTTGCTCATACGGCTGCCGGCCGGTTCGTGGCGCTGGCTGCCGATGCTATCGCTGCGCGGGGGCGGTTTGTTGCCCTGCTATCCGGCGGGCAGACCCTACGCACCGTGTATACCCTGCTGTCCAGGCCGCCGCTGGCCTCGCGCGTAGATTGGTCCCGCGTCCATCTCTGTTGGAGCGACGAACGGTGTCTCCCCCCTGATCACATCGAGAGCAACTACCGGATGGCTCGTGAGGCACTGCTGGACCACGTTCCGATCCCGCCGGATCACGTTCACCGCATCCGTGGGGAATTCCCTCCCACCGAAGCCGCCGAGATGTACGAAACGGCGATTGCCCGCCTGTTGGGGGCGGACGGACGATTCGACCTGGTCTTGTTGGAGATGGGGGATGACGGTCACATTGCTGCCCTGTTCGCCGGCTCTCCGGCGTTGAACGAGCGGGTGGACGAGCAGGCGGACGAACGGGAACGAACAGTGCTTCCCATCTACGCACATACCTTGTCGGCCTGGTGTGTCACGCTGACCGTGCCACTCATCAATGCGGCACGCTACATCCTGCTCCTGGCCGTCGGTGTGGATAAGGCCCTGGCCTTGGAAAGACTGCAGGCAGGGGAACCGCTCCCGGCTGGCCGGGTGCACCCCACGGATGGTCACCTGGCCTGGCTGACGGACCCGCCAGCGGTAGGTTGGAGATCGAGCGATCTCGCCTGCCCAGTCGGAGATGGATTGACCTTTCA
>CAZXVB010000142.1:0-7298 GCA_964643875.1 uncultured Anaerolineales bacterium
GGCAGCGGGGAAGATTACCTCACCTTGGGCACAGTTCATCTCGAAGCCGTTCCTACGCCATCTACCGCCGTCGCGCATCCCCGGCGGGCACGCTTTGCTGACGACCTGCTGCTTCTGGGCTACGATCACCCGGCGACCGCCCGGCCGGGCAGTGAGGTAGCGCTCACCCTGGTCTGGCAACGGCTGCACCCCGGCCCCGACTTCGAGCTGGTGTGGGAGCTGGTGGATGAACAAGGGCAGATCGTCGCCGGGGAGAGCGTGCCGCCCTTCCACGGCGAGTACCCACCATCCCGCTGGCCGGTTGGGGGCACCATCCTCAGCCGGCATACCCTATCCATGCCAGAGACGACCGGCGTGGTCCGGGTGCAGATCGGATTGCGCACGCCAACGGGAGAGGCCATCCCCGCACGCTGCGCCTGGCTGTCCCCAGCGACGCCGACGTGCGGCCTGGGGAGCATCCGCGTACAGGGCTTTCCGCTCGTCGCCGAAGCCATCGCCAATTTCGATGGACAGATTCTACTGCTCGACGCCGAACTGGGACGGCGACAGCTTTACCCAGGTGAGACGCTGCCCGTTACCCTGGTCTGGCAGGGACAGCGCCAGATGAGCGAGGATTATACCCTGTTCATCCACCTGCTGGACGAGCAAGGGCAACTGCGCGGTCAGATTGACGTCTGGCCCCAGGACGGCACTTACCCCACCAGCCAGTGGACCGAGGGCAAGACGTTCAGCGATACCTACACTGTGCGCCTGTTGCCAGATGCGCCGCCGGGCACGTATCAGGTGGAGATTGGCTGGTATTTGTTGCGCACCATGCAGCGCCTGCCTGTGCTCGACGCCAGCGGCCAGGCCACCGACGACAAAGTCCTGATCGAGGGCCTGGAAGTTACGTCTCCATAAATAATCTCATGTCGGGCCACAGGCCCGACCTACGGGTCATCCGATATCCTGGCATATTTTCAAAAAAGCCTAAGCTATGCTATAATAGCGACCAAGATTGAGCAGCAGTACACAAGAGGTGAAACGAAAGTTGTGGTGACCATCAAAGGCATCCGTGATGGCCTGTTGGTAACTCTAGGAGGGGGGGACTGGAATCACCTGTTGGCCGAACTTGAAGGGCGGCTGAACAAACCAACCGCGTTTTTCAAAGGAGCGCGTGTGGCGCTCCAGGTGGGATCGCGAACGCTGTCTACAGCCGAAATCGAAATGGCACGTGACCTGCTGGCCCGCAACGAGATCACACTGTGGGCAATCGTGAGTGAGGCACCGGCGACTCAGGCGGCGGCCCGGCAATTGGAACTGGATACTGCCCTGCCCAGCTACGCGCCGGAGGCGTCTGAGATGAATGACCGTACAGACGAACCTGCAGCGGAGTCCGCTGAGCTGCCGGCCCTGCTCGTACACCGCACCCTGCGCTCCGGACAGGCATTGAGACACGCCGGTCACGTGGTTCTCATCGGCGACGTCAACCCGGGGGCGGAAATCGTTGCTGGCGGGGACGTCGTGGTGTGGGGCAAGCTGCGGGGCACCGTCCATGCCGGAGCGATGGGCGACGAATCGCGCGTGGTTTGCGCCCTGGAGCTGGCCCCCACGCAACTACGCATCGGTAACCTGGTTGCCCGGCCACCGGACGAACGGCGGTCACGCCGCATTCGCCCCGAGATAGCTTTCGTTAGCCAGGGTCGGATCGTGGCCGAGCCCTGGAGCTCAAAATAGCTTACAGGCAGTATCCGTGCCCATCGAGAACGTATTTGAGTTTCCCGGCCATACGTAGTAAAATGAGCGCAGGGGGGATCACGAACAATTACCATGGGAGATAGAAACATGGCCGCACGCATCCTGACCATCACCTCCGGCAAGGGAGGAGTAGGCAAGACCACCGCTACCGCCAACCTGGGCGTGGCCCTCGCTCTGAATGGCCAACGAGTCGTCACCGTTGACGCCGACATCGGTCTGCGCAACCTGGACGTGGTAATGGGGCTGGAGAACCGCATCGTCTACGACCTGGTGGACGTGGTGGAGGGCCGCTGTCGCCTGCGGCAAGCGATGATCAGACACAAACAGCTCAGCGAGTTGTATTTGCTGCCCGCTGCCCAGACGCGCGACAAGACCGCCGTCAGCCCAGAAGATATGGTACGCCTCACCGACCAACTACGTCCAGAGTTCGATTTCGTCATCATTGATTCGCCGGCGGGCATCGAACGAGGGTTCAAAAACGCCATTGCCCCGGCGGACGAAATTCTGATCATCACTACCCCCGAAATATCCGCCGTGCGCGACGCCGACCGCATCATCGGTCTGGTGGAAGCCGAGGAGAAAGAACCGATCTATCTGATCATCAATCGCCTCCGGCCCGACATGGTCCGCCGCGAGAACATGCTCGCCACCGGCGACGTGGTCGAGGTGCTGGCCATTGACCTGATTGGGATCGTCCCCGAAGACGAGCACATCATCATCTCCACTAACCGTGGCCGGCCTGCCGCGATGGATGATCACTCTCCTGCTGGGCAGGCTTTTCGCAACATCGCCCAGCGGGTGATGGGCGAGGATGTGCCCTTTATGGCCATCCGCGAGAGTCCCGGCTTCCTGGATCGCCTGGCACGCCTGGTGCGTGGTCACAGGTGAGATCCCCAGTTGGGGGAAAAGTATCCAACAGTGTTGCTAGTGCGCAGTCATCGTTTCTTTATTCTTTGGATCAAGGACTTCTTGAAAGGGATGAGCCGATGGAACTTTATTCTATTCGTCTGCACCTGGAGCCAAATCCCGGCGGTATTTACACTATCACCAGCCCCGATGTGCCTGGCCTGGTCACGGAGGGGCGCACGCCAGACGAGATTCTGACCAATGTTCAAGATGCCCTGGCCGCCCTGATGGAGGCCTGGGAAGAACTGGGTATGGATGGATACCATCACACAGACAACTAAGAGGGAAACATGAGCATCTGGGACAAGTTACTGGGACGACGTGAGCCAACGAGCCGCCAAGTTGCCCGCGAGCGGCTACAACTGGTGCTGGTACACGACCGCACAAAAATCTCCCCCCAGCTTTTGCAGACGCTGAAAAACGAGATCATCGCCGTCATCTCCCAGCATGTGGACATTGACCACGAGGGCGTGGAGGTAACTTTCACCCAGAGTAGACGTCAAAGCCGGCTGGTGGCCAACATTCCGCTGCAAGGAAGCCGCCAGCGGCGGAAATAAGAGCATTGATTGCACACGTTCTGGCGGCGCAACGCGCACGCCAGCTCGCGTGCCTGGGTGGGACCTGTTGAAACATGGATCGAAGAATCTGGCGACGGTTTGACTTCGTTCTGCTGGCCGCCATTATCCTGCTGATCACCTTCGGGGTGGCCATGATCTACAGCGCGACGATCAATACCCCTGGACTAGAAGGCCTGGCAACCCGTCAGGCCATTTATGCACTGGGGGGGTTGCTACTGGTACCCGTTGTCGCGGCCATTGACTACCGCTTCTACGAGCACTTCGCCAAGCCCATTTACGTAATCACTTTGCTTCTACTGGGCGTGGTGTTCATTCTAGGGCAAACCTTATTTGGTTCACAGCGCAGTATCAATCTGGGCCTGTTCCCGATACAACCCTCAGAGTTGTCGAAAATCCTGCTCATCCTGGTACTGGCCAGGTTTCTGACTGTCTACGAAGAACAGATGAATCGCCTGTACATCGTTGTTTTCTCATTCGTGCTGATGGCCATCCCCGCTGTTCTAATCTACAAGCAGCCCGACCTGGGCACCGCACTGGTCCTGGCCGTAATCTGGCTGGTCATGATCTTGATAGCCGGCCTGCGTCTGCGACACCTGGCTCTTTTCGGTCTGGCAGGTGGACTGGCCACACCCGTGCTCTGGATGTCCATACGCGATTACATGCGCCACCGGCTGCTTCTTTTCCTGAACCCGGCTGCTGACCCGGAGGCCAGCTACAACATCGGCCAGGCGTTGATCAGCATCGGCTCGGGCGGAATCTGGGGCAAGGAATTCGCCAGTGGCAGTCAGAGCCAACTCCACTTTCTCCGCGTGCGGCATACGGATTTCATCTTCTCAGTGATCGGTGAGGAGATGGGACTGGTCGGCTCGCTGCTGCTCTTCGCCCTGCTGATCGTTATTCTTATGCGCATCATCCGCGCCGCACAACTGGCCCGCGATACTTTTGGCCGGCTGATCGCCAGCGGGGTGGCAACGATAATCTTCTTCCAGAGTGTAGTGAACATCGGGATGAACCTGAACCTGCTGCCCGTGACCGGCATCCCGCTGCCCTTCGTCAGCCAGGGGGGTAGCTCGCTGGTCACTCTGCTCATCGGCGTGGGACTGGTACAAAGTGTGGTTATGCGTCATCGCAAAATCGAGTTCTGATGGGATAGCATGCGATGAACGACCGGCAGCGTTTCCTGGAGACCGTGCGCCGTGGGCGTGCGGATCGCGTTCCCTACTACGACTGGGAAGTGCGGGAAGACGTTCTCGAGCAATGGTACGAGCAGGGGATGCCTCGTGGCCTGACCGCCGAGGAGTATTTCGCCTTCGACCGCTGGGAGGTGCTGGGCCATCACGAGGACGTGCCCCTCCTCCTGGACCCTCTGCCTGGCTTCGAGGGGGAGCTAAAAGGGCCTGCTGACTTCGAGCGTCTCAAGCACTGCTACGATCCCACCACACCGGGCCGCTATCCCGACGACTGGCCGTTCCACGTAGCCCGCTGGCGAGAGCGCGAGCACGTCCTGGGCATCGTGGTCTGGGAGGGCCTTCTGGAGTCGCTGGCCGTCGGCGACTGGCGCAGTCTGGCCAATCTGCTCTACCATTTTCACGATGCGCCTGACCTGGTGGAGGACGCCGCTGCCCACCTGACCGATTTCGCCATCGCTACCATCGAGCGGGCCGTGGACGAAGTCGAGTTCGACTTCGCCATGCTCTACGAGCCTTGCGCCAGCAACCACGCCCCGGTCTTCAGTCCGCAGCACCTGCGGCGCTTCATGCTGACCAACTACCGGCGGCTGACCGCCTTCCTGCGAGCTAAAGGAATTGATCTGATCATCGTCTGGACTCAGGGCGCGGTGGAGCCAATGATCCCGATATGGGTGGAAGGCGGGGTCAACGGGCTGTGGGTGTGCTCGGCGGCAGCAGGTAGGGTGGACTACGTCGAGTTGCGCCAGCGCTACGGGCCTGACCTGGTGCTCCTGGGCGGGATTGACGCACACGCCCTCTACGAGGATCGGGCAGCGATTGACCATGCAATGGCCCACGTGCCCGCGCTCCTGGCCCAGGGGGCGTACATTCCCATGGCCGACGAGCGGGTGCGACACGGTGTGCCCTTCGCCAACTACCGTTATTACCGCGAACAGATAAGAAAACTGGAAGCGTGCTGCGTGTTACGTGTTGCGTGACAGGACGCACCAAGCAACACATTCAGCAAGATGCCAAATGAATAGGGTGCGTTTCAAATGAGTTGGGCCATCCTTGCGAAGGTTCAGCAAAACGGGTCTTTGCGACAGAATCCTCATTACTGAAGGTCTTTTGGGCTTGAAATCCCTGTCGCAACCTTCGCAAGGATCCCGCTCCAACTGAAATGAAACACACCCATAATGAATAGAGAGGACGAAGCCATGAAAAATACAACCACCACCGATTCTACTCCCTCCAATTTTATCCGGGACATTATCGAGGAAGACCTGAGGACCAACAAATACGGTGGCCGAGTTCATACGCGGTTCCCACCAGAGCCGAACGGCTATCTGCATATCGGACACGCCAAATCCATCTGCCTCAACTTCGGTCTCGCTGCCGACTACGGCGGCCTTTGCAACTTGCGATTCGACGATACCAATCCAACCAAAGAAGAAGCGGAATATGTGGAATCAATCATAGAGGATGTTCGCTGGCTTGGATTCGATTGGGAGGATCGCCTGTTCTACGCATCGGACTATTTTGAGCAGCTCTATGAGTACGCCGTGGAGTTGATCAAAAAAGGCAAGGCTTACGTTTGCGATTTGAGCGCAGACGAAATCAGAGAATATCGCGGTACCTTGACCGAGCCAGGCAAGGACAGTCCGTATCGTAATCGTTCGATTGAGGAGAACCTGGACTTGTTTGAGCGCATGCGGGCCGGCGAATTCGAGGATGGTTCCCGCGTCCTTCGAGCCAAAATTGACATGGCACACCCCAATGTGCTCATGCGTGATCCTGTCATCTACCGCATCCTCCATGCAACCCACCACAGAACGGGCGATAAGTGGTGCATCTATCCGATGTACGATTTTACCCATTGTCTTTCGGATTCCATTGAAGGGATTACACATTCTATTTGTACCCTGGAATTTGAAAATAATCGTCCCCTGTACGACTGGTTTCTCGACGAGTTGGGCGTCTACCACCCACAGCAAATCGAGTTCGCCCGTCTCAATCTCAGTTTCACCGTGCTGAGTAAGCGCAAACTTCTGCAATTGGTTAAGGAAGGGAATGTCAGTGGCTGGGACGATCCACGGATGCCGACAATATCTGGTTTGCGGAGACGGGGCTACACACCGGAATCAATCCGCGACTTTTGTGAGCGCATCGGAGTGGCCAAAGCTAATAGCATCGTAGATATAGCACTGCTCGAGCACTGCATCCGCCAGGATTTAAATAAACGCGCTCCACGTGTTTTCGGTGTGCTACGCCCTCTTAAAGTAATTCTGGACAATTACCCGGAAGACCTAGTAGAGGACATGGAATGTGTGAATAACCCTGAAGATGACAGCATGGGCACGCGGCGGGTTCCCTTTTCGCGCGTGCTGTACATCGAACGGGAGGATTTTCGTGAAGACCCACCGAAAAAGTGGTTCCGTCTGGCCCCCGGTCGCGAGGTACGGCTACGATACGCCTATTACATCACGTGTGTGAAAGTGATAAAGGATGCACACGGCGAAGTGATCGAATTGCACTGCACTTATGATCCGCAGACACGAGGCGGTTGGGCCCCAGACGGACGCAAGGTCAGGGGCACGTTGCACTGGGTCTCGGCCGCCCACTCACTCGAAGCCGAAGTACGCTTGTACGATCGCCTCTTCTTAAAAGCCAACCCACTCGATGTGGAGAATGGCTCTGATTTCACAGCCAGTCTTAACCCGAACTCGTTGGAGATTCTGCCATCGTGCCGCGTTGAACCAAGCCTAGCAAGCGCGACACCGGGAAGTATATACCAGTTCGAGAGACAGGGTTACTTCTGTGTGGATCCAGATACGGTCAATGGAAAACTCATATTCAATCGGACAGTATCGTTACGCGATACCTGGGCCAGGATCGAGAAAGCGCAGAA
>CAZXVB010000143.1:0-7282 GCA_964643875.1 uncultured Anaerolineales bacterium
CCTGCGCCGACCAGCGCGTCGGCGTAGGCCGACGCGCGGCGCAAAGCGCTCAAAGCCCAAAGAGGCCGATTTCAATCGGGCGGCCAAGAAAATCCGTGTTTTTCTGCGTTAATCTGCGTCCCAGAAAAAGCGTCTCGAGTAATGAAATCCTATACCACAGGTTGTTTGTAAGGAGACACCCGTCAATTCACTTCAAGGGCGATTGGGATAGAAATCTATTACCGCCTGATCACCGACGAAAGAGAGAACGGCCGCTCGCCCCCGGACCGCTTCCGGGACGACCGTCACACCCGTCGTCTGGGCAACAGATTGGATCAGTGTCTCCATCGGCAAAGCCAATCCCAGCACGGTGCGGGATTGCCCCATCGTGAAGCGGGGCACATCCGGGCCATCTACCCATGCCCCCTGATTGGGATCCCACACCAGGAAGTACGGCGCGTAGCTCCCGTTGGCCGCGTCGTACAACAGACCGATAACCACCTCGTCTCCCAGGTCGGGGTTGATGCGGGCCGATCCTGCCGGACGACCGGTAGCCAGGTTGCCGTCCAGATCCAGGGAGAAAAGCCAGTCAGTGTATGCCGGTGGTTCGGGAATGGGGGCATAAAACGAGATCCACAATACGACATCCCCCTCGCCAGCCCAACTGACCAGTTCGGCCGGCAGAGCGTCCCCCGGTTGCAGAGTCACGTGCATATCAGCAGCAACGCTGGCCGCCCGAATGTCGGCGTGGGCCGGCGCCCCCTCGATGGCGCCGCCGCTTTCATACAGTTCCACGTCCCCCTGGGCATCCATCGCCACCGGCGTGGGGGTCGGTGTAGGCGGCAACGGAGTCGCCGTGGGAAGCGGGGTTGGCGTCGCCAGCGGCGTGGGGGTCGGCCAGGGCGTCGGGGTACACAAAGCAATGTGGACCACTGCACTGCCCACCTGGCGCGGTTTCCGTTGGACAGCCGTGACCGTGTAGTCTCCCGGCTTGTCACCGGCCATAAACACCCCAGAGACACCGATCTCGCCGCCCGTCGCCTTCCAGATGATCTCAGCCCCCTCGACAGCCCCTTCCGCCACCGTGAACGAATATGTATCACCGGTGCACAGTCCCACTTCGGCCGGTCGAATGACCAAAGCGGTTTCTTCCAATAGGGAACCGTGCCACGTTCGCACCAGAGTCACGGCGGCAACGACGACCACCAAAACCATCATCCCGATGGTAAACCAGAACAGGATCACACGTGTCCTGTCATCTAACATACTACCTCCTCCGTCGCCTCTACCTTCACCTCTGCCCTTCACTTCTGCAATGAGTCTAACCTTGCCCGGCCACTTGCAACCGACACCAGGCATACAGCGCATCGTATACGTCGAACTGCCGGCTCAAATTTTCCCCATCATCGGGAAAGCGCAGACTGTAGCCGACGGCAATGGCCTCCAGGCCAGAGGCGATCTCATCTGTGTGACGGTCAACCCTCACATCGGCCGCGTGGACGATCTTCGCCAATCGCAACAATGCCGGGTCGGTCAACCCAAATTCTTCAATGATGGTCTCAAAGGAACATTTTCCATCCTTATGCCCCAGCTTCACATTCGGGGCATCAAAAGGAATCGCTCCTGTTTCTTCAGCCACTCGTTCCACCTGGCTCCTGGGCACGAAGATGAATTCCGCCTCCGAGTCAATGAAGCGGCTGATCAGCCACGGACACGCGACACGGTCTACATGGACGTGTGATCGAGTTACCCATTTCATAATTTACTCCTTCGATAACTAATTGTTGCACAATAAGAAAAGTGAGAAATGGGACACGGATTGCATCCATCCTATCCCGGAAATCAGTGCTCGTCCGTGTTCATCCGTGTCCGAAGTGGGGCTTTTCACTATCGTGCAACACATCTATTGAGCTTGTGTAGCGGGGATCGCCCCTCGCCCCAAATCCTGACCAAACAGGGCAAAGTAAAGCGTCCCAGCCAGTCCAAAACCAAAAGCGACGAGAAAGTTAGTCATAGGCGCGGCAATCGCATCGAAAAAAGGTAAAAGCACCTGCCCAACTCCAATGGTATCCACGATGAGTTTGGCCGTCGAAGCATCCCAGAGCAACGCCCCGCCAAAAGCCGCAAGGGATACGACGATATCACGGATGAGGTAGTATAGGCCGAACGTCGCCGCCTTCCTGCCGTCCGGAGCTAAATCCATAATCAACGCTTTCCGCGTCGGTTCGCCAAACTCCTTCAACCCCCGAATGATGAAAGCGATCATCATCACCCAGAATGACCGCGCGATCAACAGAACCGGAGGAAAAAGCGTAAAAAAGATAAACGTCGCCACCACAAACGGCTTCTTGGTATTCTTATCCGCCAGGTAGGCTACCGGGATGTAGATGAGCATCGCGGTCACCATTTCAATCGTCGTCAACAAGCCAAACTGCAGCGGCGTGATCTTGTGGATATTGACACACCAGATGACGACGAAAGCATAGGGAATCTGCTCACAGAAGCGCACCAAAATGTCCGCTACCAACAAATTGCGCAGAGGTACACTGAGCAAACCTAATCCATACGACTTCAAACCTTTCTCTCCGATGGCCTGTTTTTCGTCGGCAATCAACACCTGTTGCACCACCAACGATAAACCGGCCAAGAGGAAAGCAGCGACGAAAGCCAGACGCACACCTCGCGTCCTTCCAAACGCGCCGATCAGCACCCCGCCGATCACCGGGCCTAACGCCATTGGAACCCGCCGAACCAGGGAATGCAACGACACACCCATCGTCCGCTTGTTCTTGGGCAAGACGGTCGCCACCAGGCCCATCGTAGCAGGCAGTGAAATCGCCGTCCACGACAGGAACAAGACTGCACCAACGATGACGGCCTGCCAGCGGGGAATGGCGATCACCACACCATAGCCCGTCATAGCGAGCAAATTGAACAGCAGCAAAGCCCGTTTGTAACCCAATCTATCGCTGGCATAGCCGCCGGGGAAAGAGTAGAGAGCACTGAGGAGATTATCCACCCCGTTCAGAAGACCCACAGAAAACGCCCCGCCCCCTAAAGCCATTAGGTAGAGTGGCAGAAATCGTTCCGCCATCTTTTCCCCCAGCCCGACCAGGATCACCATCCCCAACAGGGCCAGGATGCTTTTGTTCAAACCCAGAAAATCAATGATTCGTCTACATCGCTGTTGCTTTGTAATTTGCATCCTATCAAGAACACCCCCTACCCGGCGGGCGAAGTCCACCCACCCGTTGGGCGAGGTCTCCGACCGAAGCCCCCGGGTGGTCTCAGCCGAGGGCAATGCCCTCGGCTATCCATTTCCGGCTGCGGTCAGAGACCTTGCCGAACCGAAGGGCCTCCACCACCCGTCGGATGAAGTCCCCCCACCCGGCGGCGGTAAATCGGCGAGCCGTTGAGGCGGCCATCGAGACATCCATTCCTGGTCCTCGCAAGTTCCATACACTTGCGACTTCATTTGTAATTGTAGCATCCCTTGCCCCGACTGCCAAGTACGAGGGAACAGATGATGACCCACAAATGCCGAACACATAGCAGCACTTCATTACCCGACGCGTTTTTTCTGGGACGCAGATTAACGCAGAAAAACACAGATTTACCAAATGCCGATCACCTCTTGGGCCTTCTGTTTCTAACCTCCATCGCCCCCCCTGCTTGCCCTTATCCTATCTCAGTGATAAAATACGAACTGAAAACTCGTAACGATCGGTTGTCTGTCTTCTCCCGTCTGCTCCAACCGACACGAGACCTATGTCATTCACGAAAGATCTACATCTAAAGTGCCCGGCTTCAGGAATACACAACGCTATGTATTTCTACTACCCCACAACCATCCTCCCACAAGCTAAAAAACCGACCATGACCGGTTACTCTGTATGGCATTTTATCCGATTTCAACCTGAAATTACGTCGAGCCTGCGGGAGAATTTCATTGTCCAAATTTCAAACACAAGGAGATGAGCAAAATGTCACCTAGTCACGCTGCACCTCGACAGTCCACCGACTTCCTCATCCGGGCCGATCTGAAGGACGTTGCTCCTTTCGTGGCCAACCTCATCCGATGGGAAGAAGAACGGCAGGCGCGCAAACTGATCATGATCCCATCGGAGTCTACCGCTCCCAAAGCGGTCCGCCAAGCCCTGGGGTCCGTACTCCAAAACGTCTATGCCGAAGGCTATCCTCCGCTGCGGATGACGCGGGACCCTGAGGAACGACTGCGTGACGTCCCCTGGCAACTGGCCTTCTACCGCCGATACGCCGACCGACGATTCTACAAAGGCGTGGACTATGTGCATTTCGTCGAGTGCCTGGCCCAACGACGATGCGCCCAGTTGTTCGCTCCGGCGAATGGAGTCGTCCGGCCAGAGCACATCTACGTCAACGTCCAACCGCTCTCGGGCGCTGCCGCCAACCTGGCCGTCTACTGGGCATTGCTCGAACCCGGCGACACGTTGATGGGACTGGATTTGTTCCAAGGAGGCCACCTCACCCACGGGTCCGAGTTCAACATCTCCGGGCAACGGTATCGAGTCGTCTCCTACGGCGTTAACCCCCGCACCGAGCGCCTGGATTACGACCAGATCCGCGACTTGGCCCGCAAACACCGCCCTCGGATCATCGTGGCCGGATACACGTCTTACCCGTGGGCGCCGGATTGGGAACAGTTCCGGGCCATTGCCGATGAAGTCGGGGCTTATCTGATGGCAGACATCTCCCACACAGCCGGTATGGCTGCCGCCGGCATCTATCCCAATCCGGTGGGAATCGCCGACGTCACAACATTTACCACCCACAAAACGATCTGCGGGCCGCGCGGCGCCGTCGTGCTCACCACCAACGAGGAACTGGCCCAATTGATTGATATGGCCATCTTCCCCGGCGAACAAGGCGGCCCTCACGTCAACAAGTTTGCCGCCCTGTGCGTGGCGTTCGAGATCGCCCAGAGCGAGGAATTCAAACAATTACAACAGCAGATCGTATCCAATGCCCAGGCGCTGGCCCGCGGCCTGCAGAAGCGGGGCCTCCGCCTGGCCTACAACGGCACCGACACCCACCTGATGCTGATTGACCTCAAGTCCATTCCCCCCAAAAACAAGTTCCCGGTATGGGGAGAACCGGCTGTCCGCATCTTGGATTTGGCCGGTATCGTGGCCAACAAAAACACCATCCCCGGCGATATCGAGACCTCCCTGGCGACCGGCGTCCGGCTCGGAACTCCCTGGGTGACCCAACGCGGGTTGGACGAGGCCGACATGGACACCCTGGCCGGCCTGATTGAGCGCATTGTCACCAATATCATTCCCTTTGCCTACAACGGCCTGATCGGTACACTACCCCGTGGCAAGATCGAACTCGACGTATTGGAAGAAGTACGCCACGGCGTAGCCGCCCTGGCGGAGAAAGCAGGCATTGACTTCGAGTACCAGCCCAGCGGCTACCCCCATTACACCTTCCTGCCCCCCCACCCGACGCCCAAAGCGGTCACCCTGCGCATCACCGGGTGGCGGGCGCGACAGTTCGTCCAACAAATCGTCACCGCCAACATCGCCCCACTGGCCATAGGGGAGACGCTTTCCACCTACATATTGGATCGGCATGGCCTGCTGATGGACGAAGTCGTAGTCAGGCGGGAAGCACCAGACGAATGGGGACGGGACGTCTACCAGCTCACCCCCACAGCGACCAACGCCGCACAGGTCACCTCCTGGCTGCGCGGCCTTTCCGATGGGTACACCTTGTTCGACGAAGAGGACATTTTCCGCAAAGTCGAGGGGCCGGTCGTGGTCGAAGAGATAGACGCCAAGACACAGGACACCCCCCAGGCGGAGACGAAAGCTGGCACGCCGGCAGCCACACTGTTCCAGCACCACCCGGAACGCTTTGACCTGACCAAACCATACTTCGTGGGACAATCCCATCTGGACACCCTGGCTCGCACAGAGGGAACGAAGGGAACAACGGAAGCGAAGACAACCTGGGATTGGAAGAATCCAGGCGCAGCTCTGAAACGCACCCCACTATACGACATCCATAAGGCATTGGGGGCCAAGATGGTTCCCTTCGCCGGTTGGGAGATGCCAGTCTGGTACACGTCGGTCAGCGATGAACACCGCGCCGTCCGAGAGACCGCCGGTCTATTCGATGTAGCCCACATGGGCGTGTTCGAGATCGCCGGTCCGCACGCCACAACGTTCCTGGACACCGTATGCTCTAACTACGTGGCCTGGCTGGAGGATGGACAATCGTGCTACGGCTATCTCCTCGACCCCGATGGGAACGTAATTGATGACGTGATGATCTACCGCCTGCGGGCCGATCTCTACTTGATGGTCGTCAACGCCGCCAACGAGGACAAGGATTGGGACTGGCTGAACGCTGTCAACGCGAGGCGGGTTGTCATAGACCGCCGCCGCCCCTGGCTACAGGTCGAGGCTCCGGCCACCCTGCGGAACCTGAAGGACCCCGCCTCCGGCGAGCGTCAGAAGCGAGACATCGCCCTACAGGGGCCGGCCTCACTGCCCACATTGCAGGCCCTGACCGAAGACCCGGCCCTGAAGGCCGCCCTGGCGCGTGTCCGGCGCACCGATCTAATCGAATGTTCACTGGCCGGTATTCCCCTGGTGATCGCCCGCACAGGCTATACCGGAGAAGAATGGGGATACGAAATCATAGTGCATCCCGACAACGTGCCCCGACTTTGGGATGCCATCCTGGCAGCGGGCGAACCGTTCGGCGTGATACCGGCCGGTCTGGCGGCGCGGGACTCGACACGCACTGAGGCCGGTCTGCCACTCTATGGCCACGAGCTGAGCGGAGTGTTCAACATCTCCCCCATCGAAGCCGGCTTTCCCGGTTACGTCAAATACCACAAACCGTTTTTCATCGGACGGGATGCACTGTTAGCCCAGGAACAGACCCGCAGGCGCGAAATCATCCGTTTCCGGGTCAACCAGAAAGGGGAACGGATGCTCCATACAGGCGACCCGGTCGTCAACAAGAAAGGAAAGCAAATCGGACACGTCACCAGTTGTTCCATTGACGCAGAAGGCTATCTTCTAGGGTTAGCGATTGTGGACAAACGATACAACCTGCCAGACACGCCCATCGCCATCTTCCCGTTGCAAGGGAAGACGCTGGAGAAAGTCATATCGAAAAAAGGGAACAAAGTGACGCTCCCGGTCGAAGCGACAATATTGACCCGCTTCCCGGAACGCGAAGAGCAGAGGCCACGGCTACAAGCCGGTGGGCAGGACTAAAGACACCTGAGTAGCAAACGATGAAATCC
>CAZXVB010000144.1:0-7251 GCA_964643875.1 uncultured Anaerolineales bacterium
CCGGAGGGCTGGCAGCCAAGTGTCCACCTGCGTGGGCACGCCTGTCCACACAGGTGGACAGCCAGCTTCAGCTCCTCAGAGGCGCGGTTTCAACCGTCGGCCTGAGTAGTAACGTGATTTGTTAAAACTCCTTCTGTCGGTGTCCGGTTCATAAAAAGTGGCCCAATGAAGCAGGAGTTGCTCATGCCCAGCCGGTGAACAGATCGGGGGTGGTGTTTCACCCGTTGTGACCGGCTTCCAGATCACACCATTGCAAAAAGAGAGGCAGGCCGACATTGGTTGATCATCGTTGGCTGTCATCGGTGACTACCGGTTTCGGGCCACCGAGACGTCGGACGGCCTGCCGGATGGACGCCAGCGTAGGCGTGTGCAGCGCACCGGGGGGCGCGGGCCGCTCGCTGACGGTGATCGCCACTATCCCGTCCCGGCAGGGAATCGCCAGGTCCACCACGTACTCGGCTTCCCCTTCCCTAACCTCGAGTTCCCGTTCGGGGAAGAAGCCGGCATCCTTGAGCGTCACGTACAGGCCATCGGCTCCGGAGGCGTACAGGTCGTTGATCTCTTCCGCGGCGGTGAAGCGGTCCCAGGTGGTCTCGATGAAGGTGATCCGGCGCCATCGCAAGCTATGGATCGGAAGCTCTAACTCCATCAGTGGCCCCAGTTGGAGCTTGTAGTACGGTTCGTCGGCCCGGGGGTGGTGCGCTTCGTTGGGAAACAGATCGCGCCGTCGGACAAGTTCGTGTCCCCGGATGGCAGCGTACCAACGGATGCTCCATTTATCTGCCTCGAAGGTGCGGGTGAAGTAGAACGCCAGCACCGTCGCTTCGGTCGTGCTTGCCGGGGCGTGCTTCTGGGGGATGCGATACCAGCCCTCTTCCCGCGCCAGCTCGAAGTCGCGCCGGTTGTTCATGATGGCAACCAGTACCCGGTCGGCGGCGTGGAACATCATTTGTACAGGCCTTTCAGCACGCGCTCCGGGGTCAAGGGCAGTTCGTCGAACCAGACACCGGTGGCGTCGTGCAGGGCGGCGACCAGTGCCGGGGCCAGCGGGATGAAGGGCATCTCTCCCATGCCACGCGCTCCCCACGGCCCGCGTGAATCGGGATGTTCGACGATGATCGCTTCGATACGCTCCGGGATGTCGTGGATGGTGGGGATCAAGTAAGTGCTCAGGTGAGGCGTCAACACGCGCCCCTGGGCGATGATGAAGTTTTCGCACGTTGCCCATCCCAGCGCCTGGACGACGCCGCCTTCGATCTGGCCTTCTACTTGTTGAGGGTTGATGGCCCGGCCGACGTCAACTGTGCAGATGACTCGTGGTGGGTGAATCTGCCCTGTCTCTGTGTCTACTGTGACCTCGACAACTTCCGCTACGTAGCCGTAAGCAAAGTTGGGGGTGCCGTAGCCGGTTTCCGGGTCGAAGGGCGTTGTTTTGGGGGCCAAGTAAGTATATTCGGCTACGGCGGGCCGATTCTCATCGCGCCATTGGCTTAGCGCCTCCTGAGCCGCCCCTCGGATGGCGTTGCCGGCCATGAAAGTCATCCGGGAGGCGGAGACGGAACCGGCACTGCCGGGGCTGGTGGCTGTATCCGAGGCCACCAGTTGGATCTGTTCCAGGGATAGCCCCAGGGACTCGGCGGCCATTTGCCGGATGACGGTGTGAGTTCCCTGACCTACTTCGGCGCTGCCGATGTAAACGATGGCTTTTTCGATCTCCGTTTTTCCGTGGAGTTCGATCCGGGCCCAACAATTTTCCTGGTATCCAAATGAGAAGCCGATATTTTTGAAGGCCACGGCTATGCCGGTCCCCCGCCGGATGTGCGGTTTTTGGGGATGAAGTGTAGGCTTTTGCCACCCGTCGCGGGCCTTTTGCCAGCCGGCGGCCTGGGCGCATTGCTGGGTGACTTCCACCAGGCTGACCCCGTCCGGCAGGGGCGTGCCCATAGCCGTCAGGCTGCCGTCACGCAGCAGGTTTTTCATCCGTATCTCGACCGGGTCCATTCCTAACGCGGCGGCCAGTTTGTTCATCTGCATTTCGGCGGCAAATATGCCCTGGGGAGCGCCAAAGCCGCGAAAAGCGCCGCTGGGCAGATTGTTGGTGTACACTCCGTCCACATCCACTTTGACGTTGGGAATCTCGTAGGGGCCGGTGCAGGTCACGGTCGTGTTGCCCAGCACCTTGTTGGTGGTGTAACAGTATGCGCCTCCATCGGCGACTACCTGCACCTCCGCCGCGATCAGTTTGCCTTCCCTGGTCGCCCCCCACTTGCAGGTAAACCACATCGGGTGGCGCTTGCAGTGCCCGATGATGGATTCTTCCCGATTCCATACGAGTTTGACCGGACGGTGTAACTTCCAGGCCGCCAGGGCCAGCACGATCTGGACGGACATATCCTCCCGTCCACCGAAAGCCCCCCCGATAGCAGGATAGATCACCCGCACCTGCTCCTGTGGCAAACCCAGGGCGTGGGCGATCTGACGCTGGTCTTCCCACGTCCACTGCCCGGCGACGATCACCGTCACCCGCTCCTCGTCGTCTATGTAGGCCACGCCAGCCTCTGGCTGAAGGTAGGCGTGTTCCTGGGATGGGGTGTAGTAGCGTCCTTCGACGATCACGTCTGCCTGACTCCAGGCTGTCTCCACGTCCCCTTTGCGGATTTGGTGGTGACAGATGACGTTGCCGGTCGTGCAGAGTTCGGGGTGGATGTCGCTGGGCTGGCGGTGGGGATGGAGTTGGGGGGCGTCTGGACGGAGGGCTTCGAAAGGATCGGTGACGACCGGCAGGTCCTCGTACTCCACCCGGAGCGCGTCCCGCCCCTGGGCGGCCGCTTCAGGCGTGCGGGCGACGACCAGCGCGATCTGATCCCCGACGAAGCGGACGATGTCCGCGCCGGGTTTGGTAGAACCAGGGCCACACAACACCGGCTGGTCCGGGGTCTGGAGGCCGTATTCGTTGACCGGCACGTCGGCCGCTGTGAATACGGCCACGACGTCCGGTATCGCTTCGGCCGCGCTCGTGTCTATTTCCAGGATGCGGGCATGGGGATGGTCGGGGCCGGCAAAGCGTATTTTGGCGTGAAGCATGCCCGGCATATGGAAATCGGCGGGATAGCGGGCCTCACCGGTGACTTTTGCACGGCCATCCAAACGGGTAACGGATTGACCAACGATCCGAGTCATAATTCCTCCCTTGAACTTACATGTTGTGGATCTCTTCCCCCAAGACCCGACGCAGAATGGCGATGGTAGCCGCATACGTCGGGTCCATCCCGAAGTAGGATAGGTTGCGTGTTCCTAGATTTTCCCCCTTGCTGAAGGGGGTATCGGAAGCATAGTGGATGATGCCGATGTCGAAGGGAATGGGATAGAGGTTGACGAGTTCATCGGTGGGATAACGGCGGGGGCGCATCGTTTCGTAGACGGCGGAGAGATATGGCCCGGCTTCCATCTCGATGTCCGTGTACCCCTCTCGATAGAACACATCCATATAGCGGCGATTTTGCAAAAATGTACCCCGCACGCTGATCGCTTTCTGGTTATCCAGGGTCGTACCATAGACCAGGTAGGGGCGAATGTGGGAGGCCGTAAAAACGTTGTTAAAAAGGTAAGTGTTCCGTGAGTGTTCATCATGGACGACATTGGGAATCATCACGTCCCCGATCCGGCCGTTCAGAGTGGCTGCTTTGCCCAGGAAGTAAACACCCCGGATGGCGTCCACGCTGGCGGCAATTTGCGAGAGAATGTGATAAGCACCCATTCCCAGCGGATAATCTATGTTGATGATGATGGCGTTGCTGCGGACGATTTTCTCGATGCCGGGAATGTGCAGGCGGGGATCGAGCCAGTCCGTTCGAAGGGTGCGGAGTTCAATGATCTGGGCGGCGACGTCGAAAACATGGTGACTGTCTACGTGATGGATGCCACACAGATGTTCCTCTTCCTCCCGCTCCTTCCAAGCCCGACGACTCTCCGGCGTGGAAGTCGCCAGGTATTTCTTAAGGGTGTAGTAGAGGAAATTCTCCCGGTTGCTCGGCACCTGGTGGTTCTGAATGTCGGCATATTCGGCTTGTAGAGCTGGGTCTTGACTGGCCTCGATGAACCGGGCCAGTTCCCGCTCCCGTCGCAGCGCAAAGCCGGAAAGCATGTTGACCACGCTGTGGGTGTTGCTGGAAATGAAATACACCGGTCGCTGGCTCACGTCAAATGGAAGGTGGTCTTCGATGTTCTCCCACCATCGCTGAGTAGCCTTGCGATATTCGACTTGGGATCCGGCCAGGAGACGCACAGCGATCCGCTTGCGTGTTTCCCCAATAGCAACCACCCAAGCCGCGAATTCATCCTGCCATACGCTTTCCAACCGGCGGAGTTCGTCATCCGAGATGCCCAATGTATCCCGTAATCGCTCACGGATGTCCTGGCTGAGTGGGCAAGGCTCTTCTTGACAGGCCCGCAGGTCAGCCAATACCGGTGAGCTGTTCAGCCGTTGGTGGATTTTGTTCCATTCGATCTGGAAAGCGGTCAGCATGGGGATCAGATCGTCAATGTCGGACAGACTGGCGACGTAGGCGGCCATCGTTTCGTGTCCGTCAAAGAACGAACGGCGACGGCGGGCCACGGCCCTTACAGGCTGCCACTCCTCGACGTCCGGATACCCCCCTCTGGCGAAGACTCGCTCCGATTGTCCCATGACAACCAGGCGTGTTTCTCGAACACAGGCCGGCAGCCGCAGGGTACAATAGACCAGGCTGGAAATATCGGGAGTCGGAGCGCGGGCATTGACATGGAGCAGAGAGTCTACCCCCAGGTGTGCCCCGATCAGCGTCTGAATCTGAACCTCGTCTGTCGTGCGCATCAGGGAATAGTAGGTACGCATATAGAGCCGGATCTCTTCGCTGCCGGTGGTAGGGACGGTGCGTTCCACTATGCTCCTTTCACCGATGCGCCTTTCTCCGCGGACATCATTTGGGCTGCCTGCTCGATGGCCTGCACGATCTTGTGGTAGCCGGTGCAGCGGCATAGATTGCCCGCCAGTCCAGCCAGGATCTGATCCCGCGTGGGGGCGGGGTTTTCCTTTAGCAGGTTGGCACCGGTCATCACGAAGCCGGGGGTACAGAAGCCACACTGGACCGCGCCCGTAGCGAGGAAGGCCTCCTGGACTGGATGGAGCGCACCATCGGTGCTCAACCCTTCGATGGTGACGATGTGGGTACCGTGGACGCGAGGGGCCGGCACCAGGCAGGCCAGTACAGCGATCCCATCCATCCAGATGGTGCAAGCGCCGCATTCTCCTTCTCCGCATCCCTCCTTGCTGCCGGTCAATCCCAGGTCATCGCGTAGCATTTCCAACAACGTCTTCTCGCTGGCCCCTTGGACGACCACGTTTTTCCCATTGATGGTGCATTCGATGGGTTCAAGGCCGGCGTGAGTGTGATGGATGGTCTTACCGGTTAGGCGGGGAAAGGTACCCCGCGTATTGCCCCATAACATAGGGATGTTGGAGGGAAACGCACTCCGTTCATTCCGTTCGTGCAGCGTAGTGAGCGCCCGTTGGACCAACAGGCTGGCCATGTTGCGGCGATAGTCAGCCCCGGCGCGGATGTCGTCTATGCAAGCGGTAGCGTGAGCTGCCAACTCGCCCGCCTCGGCGATTCGCTCTTCACTTAGTGGAACGCTGAGGAGCGCCCCCTCGGCTTCCGGGGCGCGTATGATGGTGGGCGCGACGCTCCCCAGGGCAATGGCGGCTTGTGTGACCACGTTGTCGTGCAGAGAGAGCACGACGGCCGCGTTGACGACGGAGATCGCATGGGTGCGTCGGAGGGCCAGTTTGACGAATGTTCCCCGTCGGTCGCCGTCCATGGCGGGGAATTGGACATCGGTAACCATCTCATCGGGGGCCATAGCGGTCTGCCGCACCCCCTGGTAGAATTCCGAGAAGGAGAGGGTCCGTTCTCCGCGCACGCTGCGGAGGGTGATCTGAGCGTCCAAAGCCCACAAGGCCGTGATCGTATCGTTGGCCGGTGAGGCCGTCACCAGGTTGCCGATGATGGTGCCCCGGTTGCGTAACTGGGGGGTGCCCACATAGGCGCACGCCATCGCCAGAGGGAACCCTTGTTCGACTAATAGGGAGGAAGCAATGGCCTGGTTGTGGGTGACGGTGGGACCGATGTGAATGATTCCCTCGTCATCGCGGTGGATACGGTCCAGTCCGCCGATCCGGCTGATGTCAATCAACACATCGGCATGACGGATGCCCCGCTTCAACTCGATCAGCAAGTCGGTTCCGCCGGCAATGATACGGGCTTCCGGGCCATAGTCGGCCAAGAGGCGTAGGGTTTCCTCGACGGACGTTGGGGTGTAGTATGTCTTCCACATAGCGCACATGTGTATCCTTCTCTCTTTTTGGCTTGGTTACTCCTCAGGCCAGCGGTTGAAACCGCGCCTGAGGAGCTAAAACTGGCTGTCCACCTGCGTAGACGCGCTTGTCTACGCAGGTGGACGCTTGGCTGCCAGCCCTTTTAGAGGCAATTTCAATCGCTACGCCTGGCAACCTGAGTGCTGGCCCCTGGCAAATTTTATCGGGTCAACGTGGGGTAAACCAGCCTCCCGCAGGTTCATACAGGCTTGGCCGACGCAGAAACTGTGGCAAACGGGGCAGTTTACCGGGGATCAGGCGTCCTCAACCTGCGGGAGGCTCGTCCCCACCCCTCGAATCCGTGCAGAGCCATTTTATCCAGTTATCCAGGACGCGGATGAACGCTGATTTTTGCAGACAAGCATTACCCCCCCCCGCTTGCGGGGGACAAGGGGGGGAGGTGTGCGTAGCCTGCGTTAATCTGCGTCCTATGGTTACTATTCAGGCCGACGGTTGAAACCGCGCCTGAAGAGCTAAAGCTGGCTGTCCACCTGCGTGGACGCGCCTGTCCACGTAGGTGGACGCTTGGCTGCCAGCCCTCCAGAGGCGATTTCAATCGCAAAAGGCCTTCTGATCTTCTGCTAAATCCCCCAGCTCTTCTGTGATGTCTGCAGCGCTCAACACGTCGTCAACCCGACCTGCAATCGGCGCTGGCAGCTATTTCTACCGCTACTTGGGCTTATTGTTCTGAAAGCCCTGTCTTTTCCGAGACCAATTTGACAAACTCGTCCATTTCTTCCTATCCATTCATTTTCACTGGAATGGGCTGAAATAGGACATTTATTTTGGGTGTGTTTCAACTGAGTTGGAGACCCTCCCGCAGGTTGAACTCAAAGTCG
>CAZXVB010000145.1:0-7241 GCA_964643875.1 uncultured Anaerolineales bacterium
GATGCGCCGATAGAACAAAAAATTCACGCTCTCGAACTCCGGAGGGGCAGCCTGTGAGACCACCTCCGCAAGGGGCTGTAACTCCTGGAAGATGCACGTTCCTCCCGATTGTGCCCGCTATAACGTTTTCAGAAGGCCATCTGTGGCGAGGAAGGCTGAGCACCAGCATTTGCCAGCAGGGCCGTCACGCCGGGTATAGTAACATAGGCTGGATGAAGATGCAAGTGCTTCACTCAGAGGGTGGGTGAAAAGTTGCGTTTCGATGCGGGTAATGATATACTCGTTCTTGGTCTCGGTCTCAGTGAGGAGAAAGAAGGAATGTTGCATCGTCATAGAATCGTCTTGTCTGTCCTTGTCATAGTCATAGTTGTTTGGATGTTGACGGGCTGCGCGACTCAGGTTGTGACAGTCACCGTGACGACACCGCCAGAAACGGTTGTCGTCACGGCGACGCCGCTTCAATCGTTGTTGGCGGTTCCTCCGGGAGACAAACCAAAGACGCTGACCGTTTGTCTGGTGGGGGAGCCGGATACGCTCTACTTGTATGGTGGTTCTCGGCTTTCAGCAACGCGCCACGTGATGGAGGCGCTTTACGATGGGCCGGTGGATTATGTGAATTACACGTACCAACCGGTGATCCTGGAAAAAATGCCGGACGTCGCCGACGGGGATGCCATTACCCGTTCCATCCGCGTTCGGGAAGGCACACTGGTGATGGATACGACCGGCAATGTCGTCCCCTTGGAAGAAGGGGTTCGGGTACGCCCGACCGGGTGTTATTCAGATGAATGCGCGGTAGAATTTACCGGCGAATCTGTCTGGATGGAGCGGATGGAGGTCACTTTTGTGCTGCGGCAAGATGTGACCTGGTCCGATGGAGAGCCATTGACTGCCCACGATTCGGTGTTTGCGTATCAGGTCGCATCGGATCCGGTCACGCCTGGTCGGCGCTATTTGGCGGAACGCACAGCACGTTACCGTGCTCTGGACGATTGGCGTGTGCAGTGGGTTGGAGTTCCGGGGTTTTTACCGCAGACGTATTTCTTGAATTTCTTCGTGCCTTTGCCCCGTCATCAGTTGGAGGAATACGAGCCGGACCAGTTGTTGGTGGCGGATGGAACTCGGCGCTCTCCTTTGGGGTGGGGGCCTTTCGTAGTGGCAGACTGGGTCACCGGAGATCATATCACGTTGGTGCGGAACCCATACTATTTTCGGGCGGGAGAAGGGTTGCCACATCTGGACCGGGTGGTGTTTCGATTTGCATCCGGAGCGCCGGATGTGATGGCTCGTTTGTTGTCGGGGGAGTGTGATATCGGCACCCAGGACGCAGACCTGGAATCTTCGTTTGCGTTGTTGATCGAGGCGGAACAGAAAGGGTTGTTACAGGTTTATACAGCGACCAACAATGCTTGGGAACACATTGATTTTGGCATCTCGCCGGCCGAGGATTATCGTCAGGTGGATTTCTTCGATAACGTCGCTGTACGGCAAGCAATCATCCAGTGCATTGACCGGCAGGCGATTGTGGATGAGGTGACCTATGGGCGGAGCGTAGTGCCTGATAGTTATCTGCCCCCATCGCATCCTCTGTATGCTGGCGTCTATCTGGTCCACTGGGGGTACAATCCGGAGATGGGGCGGACGATGTTGGAGGAGATCGGTTGGCTCGACCAGGATACCGATGGCGTTCGGGAAGCGTACCGCATCCCCGGGATTCCGTCGGGTACCCCGTTCGAAGTCTCTTTGTTGGTCCCCTCCGATAAGCCTTTCTCCTTGCAGGCGGCGCGGATCATCAAGGCCAATCTGGCCGATTGTGGCATTCGTGTCCAGGTGGAGGCTCAACCTTCCTGGGCATTGTTCGCCGATGGCCCAGATGGGCCGCTTTTTGGACGCCGGTTCGATCTGGCAGAAACGTCCTGGTGGTTCGACATAACCCCTCTGTGTGGTCATTATATTCGTGCAGAGATCCCGCAGGAGGGAAGGTGGTATGGGAGTAACATCACGGGATATAGTAATCCGGAGTACGATGCGGTTTGTCAACGTGCGTTGCAGTCCTTGCCTGGCTCACCGGCGTACCAGGAATATCATCGTGAAGCCCAAATCCTCTTCTCTGAAGAATTGCCCGCGATTCCCCTGTTTATGGGATTGCGCATTGCGGCAACTCGCTCCAGTGTGCACAACTTTGGGTTGGAATCTACGGCCGCGAGTGAGCTGTGGAATATCGAGATGCTGGACGTAGATGAAGAGTAGGTGGCGAAATGAGCGATCTAAAACCGACGGCTACCCCGCGTATCCTGGTCGTCGAGGATGATACCGAGATGGTCGAACTGATGCAAAATATGCTTTCCCTGGTCCGTTGTGATGTGCAGATTGCACGCTCCGGTGAGGAAGCTTTGGAGGTCTTGCATCGGGAGGCGGAGGAGGGACGGGAAATTGATCTGGTTCTGTTGGACATTATGGTGCCGGGGATGGATGGGTACGAAGTGGTCGCTCGCGTCAAGGCGGACCCGCTGTTGCGCAATACGGCTATCATCATGACCACGGCGTTGAATTCAGTAAGCGACAAGACGCTGGGGCTGGGATTGGGCGCCGACGATTATCTGACCAAGCCGTTCGATCCGCAGGAGTTGCTGGCCCGCATTGATGCGGTGATGCGCGTTCGTCGTAGTGAACAGGCCGTTCGTCGGCGCAATCGGGAGCTTTCCGCCCTGATCGAGATCACCCGTCTGGTGAGCTCGAGTCTGGACCTGGATGAGGTGCTGGAGGCGACGGTACGGGGCATTCGGGAGATATTTCAGGTCGAGGCAGGTTCTTTGGTGATGCTGGATGAGGAGAGCGGTGATCTGATGCTCCACAAAGCGTTTGGCCCGCACTTGTTGGCGTTGGAGGGGACATTCACCGGTCAAGCGATCCAAACCGGAGAGCAGATCGTCTATCAGGTGATTCGGTCAGGCGAGCCGCAATTGCTGAATGACACGAATGGGTTGCTAAACTCGTTGGCTGCCTCGGATGCAAGCGACCAGGGAGCAACCCTGGTACCACGCTCGATTCTCTGCGTTCCCATCAAAGTGCGCGATCGCACTATCGGCGCTATAGAAATCGTCAACAAGATCGAGGGTGAGTTTACGCACCAGGACCTGGAATTGCTCCAGGCTATGGCTGCCTCGGCAGCCGTTGCGGTGGACAACGCGAATCTTTATAGAGAGTTGGCAGATTTTGCCGCCGAATTGGAACGCTCCCAGGCTCAGTTGATCCAGGCAGAGAAGATGGCTGCCATTGGTCGCTTGGCTGCCTCTGTAGCTCACGAGATCAACAACCCTCTCCAGGCAATTCACAACAGCCTCCATTTGAGTTTGCACGACCGATTGGACACTGAAAAGCGCACTCGCTACCTGACAATGGCCCAATCGGAGGTACAGCGGTTGATCGAGATCGTACAGCGTATGTTGGACTTCTACCGTCCATCGCGGGGCGGGGTGATACCGACGGATGTCAATGAATTGGCGCGGAACGTGTTGGCCCTGGCCCACAAGCACCTGCAACATGGTCACATTCGAGTGCATACGCAATTCACTCCCAACGCTCCATTGGCTATGGTCGTGCCCGATCAGATTACCCAGGTTTTTCTCAATATTGTCATCAATGCCATTGAGGCAATGGAAACGGGCGGTGATTTGTATCTCGAAACGGAGCTTTCGACAGACCGGCGATGGGTGATTGTGCGTTTTCGAGATACCGGAGCGGGTATGTCTTCTGAGCAGCTCTCCAATCTTTTCGAGCCGTTCTATACCACCAAGTCCAACGGGACCGGTTTAGGTCTGGCAATCAGTTATGGCATCATCGAACGTCACGGCGGGGAGATCGAAGTTCAAAGCCGGGCGGGAGAGGGGACTACGTTTATCGTCAAACTGCCC
This sequence comes from uncultured Anaerolineales bacterium, assembly GCA_964643875.1. Classification (GTDB taxonomy): domain Bacteria; phylum Chloroflexota; class Anaerolineae; order B4-G1; family B4-G1; genus CAZXVB01. The sequence goes on from CAZXVB010000145.1 coordinate 3,915, forward strand.
GCCGATCAAAGTGTTGTGCAAGACCGATTGACTATCTAGTAGTGGCAAAATTTTCAGGGTCAACGTGGATTCGTGGGATAAGCCAGCCTCCCGCAGGTTCATACAGGCTTGGCCGACGCAGAAACTGCGGCAAACAGGGCAGTTTACCAGGGATCAGGCGTCCTCAACCTGCGGGAGGCTTGTCCCTACCCCTCGAATCTGTGTAGAGCCAATTTTCATAATGGGAGTCTCGGGATGATCGAACAAGGACAGGAAGCCAGGGTGATGGTCGTGGACGATGAATCGGTGGCTCGTGTTTCGCTGGCAGAGATTCTACGTCTGGAGGGGTACCAGGTGGCGACGGCGGCCAGCGGTGAGGAGGCTTTGAGTCTGATGAGCAAGAGTGAGCCGTTCGATTTGGTCGTGTTGGACCTGAAGATGCCCGGTATGGACGGCCTGGAGGTGACCGAGGCGATCCAGTCGCGTTATCCCGGCACGATCATCATCTTGTTGACTGCTTTTGCGACTTTGGAAACAGCTATCCAGGCAATTCGGAAGGGTGCTCACGACTATTTGTTGAAACCCTGTCCGATCCCGGAGATTTTGGAAAGCGTACGGAAGGGGCTGCTCAAGCGTCAACAAGAACAACAGCGCCAGTACCTGGTAACTCAGTTGCAACGCACACTCTCGGAATTGGTCACGGTGGAAGGTGCGGATGAGATTGAGGAGATCGCCGCGCCCCAGTCGAGCCGCTTCCTCCAGGCACGTGATATCGTGATCGACCGCCAGAGGCATGTGGCGATGTTGCGGGGAGAGCCGCTGGATTTGACTCCCACGGAGTTTAAGATATTGTTGTGCTTGTTGGAAACGCCGGATCAGGTGTGGAGTCCTCAGGAGTTGGTGCGTCGTGCTCAGGGATACGATACCGATGCCTGGGGAGCGCGTGCCATTGTGCGGGTGCATATCCGCCGTTTGCGGAAAAAGATCGAAAAAGACCCTTCTCAACCTCGTTATATCCTCAATGTGCGGGGAATTGGATATATGTTTTCCAGTGGTGGTGAAGCGGAGTGATCGCTTGACGCATAGGAACTTTGTGGTAAAATGGAACTGGTTGTTGCCCCCATCGTCTAGCCTGGTCAGGACACGGGCCTTTCAAGCCCGCGACAGGGGTTCGAATCCCCTTGGGGGTACAGATTCCAACACAAAGTCCCGGCGTTGTGCCGGGCTTTGTTGTTTGTAGGGGGTGAGTATGCTCCGAGAGCCACCAGATGATGCGTTAGAAGTACGGGTGGGAGATTTGTTGCGCCGTCGGGGTTGGAAATTGGCGCTGGCCGAGTCTTGCACCGGTGGTTTGATCGGTCACCGCATTACCAATGTGCCTGGCAGTTCCGATTATTACGAAGGCTCCATTACGGCGTATTCTTACGATATCAAAGAGCTGATCCTGCATGTCCGACACGACACGCTTTACCGATATGGCGCTGTGAGCGCCGAGACGGCCCGCGAGATGGCATCCGGGGTCAGACGGGCGTTCCGGGCCGACCTTGGTGTGGCTGTGACCGGTATCGCCGGGCCGGGTGGAGGGACGCCCGATAAGCCGGTGGGATTGGTCTACATCGCCCTATCCGCTCCCGATGGTGAGTGGGTAGAGCGACATCTCTGGCGTGGGAACCGATGGGAGAATAAAGCCTTTTCAGCCGAGCAAGCCCTGGATTTGTTGTGCCGCTATCTGGAGGGGAGACTCATCTAACGGTGACCTCATTACCCGACATTTTGACCCTCCCGCAGGTTCGTAATTTCAAACCTGCGGGAGGGTTACCGATCAATATGTCGGGTGGTGAAACGGTGATAAGCATGGCAGTGGTTCAAAGTCAAGAATGTCCTGTGGTCGGCATTCGTCCTTTCGATCCTTGGCGGGACGCCAGGGCCGTTACCGAGCTGATCGCCGACGCCTTTCAGGGGCAATTGGGACCAGACGGGGAAGCTGCGTTGGCGGAAATGCGCCGCATCGCACGGTGGGGGCCATTGCTGGGGTGGTATAGTTGGTCGGGCGGTCGCCGATCATCTCTTCCCCCCGGTTTCGTGTGGGTAAACGACGGACAGGTGCTTGGCAATCTCTCAATTCGCCCTGCGATAGAAAGAGATGCATATATCATCGGCAACGTCGCTGTGCACCCTGATCACCGCCGAAAAGGGATCGCCCGGATGCTGATGGAGATGGCCATCGCTGAAGTCATTGCCTGCGGCGGGCGCTGGATTGGTCTGGAGGTTCGGGGCGATAATACAGCCGCCCGCTCCCTGTATGAGCAGTTTGGCTTTCGAGAAGTGGGGAGAACCGTGCACATGCTGCGCCCTGCTGACCTAAAAATGGACCTCCAGCCCGATACACTGCCCGGCCTGCGGCCAGCCAGGCGTGAAGACCACACCGCGTTGTTAAACCTCGTGTATGCTGTAGTTCCCCCTATGCAGCGGCCCTTGTTGGAGTTGCGGCGGGCGGATTACCGGCTGGGTTGGGAACGGAGGCTCGACGTCTGGTTGGCGGGGCAGCGAGAGGCGTGGTGGGTCGCGGAGGTGGACGGCGTGCTCCAGGGAGCGGTACGGGCAGTGTGCCATTGGAGCACTCGCCGGCGTTTCAACCGGATGGAGGTGCTGGTCCGACCGACGTATACCGGGCGGTTCGAGGACGTGCTTGTCCGTCAAGGGGTGGCCTGGTTGTGTTCTCGGCCCTGGGGAAAGCGAGGGATGATCGAAGTAGTGTTACCCTCTCCATCACTGGCGATGATCCAGGCGCTCGAAGCGCACGGGTTCGAGATGTTGCGGGTCTTGATCCAGATGCGATTGAACGTAGCGCCGCGCCCTCTATAAATCCTAAGGCCCCCCGGAGTTTGCCACCCCAGGGGGCCTACGGCCAAGGAAAGGAGGATGATGAGTGGCTGGTTTCCACCCATCTGGGCTGTATTCTACCGGACTAGGGAGATTTTTCGTAGTGGAGAATGACACATATTTGTAGTGATGAATCTCATAGATAGGGAAGAGGCTTTGTGTTAGGTGAGTGGTGGCCGTCACTTTGGAAGTGACGGCCACCTGTGAAACGTGGAATTGTCAGGACGGAGCGCTGTAGTATAATGTGGCCGGTGTGTAACTGCTCAGGCTACTTCTGTTAGCGATTGAAATCGCTTCTGGAGGGCTTGCAGCCGAGCGTCTACCTGCGTGGTCGCGCCTGTCCACGCAGGTAGACGGCCAGCTTTAGCTCCTCAGGTGCGGTTTCAACCGTCGGCCTGAGTAGTAACGCCGATGTTCACTACCCGACATATTGATCGGTAACCCTCCCGCAGGTTTGAAATTACG
>CAZXVB010000146.1:0-7213 GCA_964643875.1 uncultured Anaerolineales bacterium
CCTCGAATGAAATATTGCCCCAATGCGAGGAAAATCACCAGGGGAACCAACAAAGTGATCACTGCGGCAGCCATCTGCAGATGATACATAGCGACAAAACTCCCCTTGATCTCCGCCAGTTTGATCTGGATCGTCGTAGTCCGAGGAGTAGCCAGCGTCAAGGCCAACAAAAATTCGTTCCACACCTGGGTAAAAACAATGATCGCCGTCGAGGCATAAGCCGGGAGGGCAATTGGCGAAATCACCCGAAAGAAGATCTGCACACGGGAAGCTCCATCTACTTCGGCCGCTTCCTCCAATTCCCTGGGGATCGCCGTGAAGAATGTCCCCATCAGCACAGCCGCCAATGGCACATTGAGGATCAAGTAACTTCCAATCAAACCAAAGTGAGTGAGTGCCAGCCCGGTCTGAGCCATAATCTGTACCAAGGGGATCAGAATCACCTGGTATGGCAAATAAACAGCAACGCCAACCAGGATGAAGAGCACCTTGGCAAATGTCGTGCGAGTACGACTGAGGTAATATCCACCCAATCCACCGAAGAGGGCCGAGAGGAGCGTCACCGAAACGGAAATGATCGAAGAATTGATCAAAGACGGCAAGATCAATTGGAACGATTGGACATAGTTCTGGAACTGAAGGTTAGCACTGGGCAAGAGGTATTGACGCTCACTGATCTCGGCAGGCGTCTTCAGAGAAGTCATAATGACCACATAGATGGGCAACACATACGCGATGGTCAAAATCACCAGCGTCACGATGACCAACAGGGTTATACTACGACTTTTGATCTTCATTCGAACCACTTCCTGAACGCATAAATTGTGTAAGGAATCACGATGATGAACGCCATCAAAAAGATCACTACGCCAACCCCGGCCCCCAGCGCCACCAAATGTTGTTGATAGGTCGCAATCAGCATGAAGAAAGCCAACACATCCGTGGCAAATCCTGGCCCTCCAAAGGTGACAACATAAACGATATCGAAGACCTTCAAAGAAGAGATCAATAACAAAGAGACCAGAATCAAGATGCCCCCTCGGATGTTGGGAACGATCACTTGTAACAAGATTCGCATACGGGAGGCCCCATCCAAAAGCGCCGATTCAATCATCTCTTGCAGTTCGGTCGTTCGGAAGGAAGATTGAAGGATAATCACCGAAAATCCCAAGTATTGCCACACAAAGACGACAATCAACCAATAGGTAGCCGTGTTGGCGTTCGTGACATACCGCCCAGCCAGACGACCAAGACCCACGGTATGCAAAATGGTGTTGAACACCCCCTTGTCCGGCTGATACATCCACGACCAGATCGTCCCAGTCACAATGAATGACATTGCCACAGGGTACAGGATCAAAGTACGGGTATAGGTCTCCACCCCCCGGATTGAGCCGATCTCCAGCAAATACGCGATGAACAGAGCCAAGATGACCGTAGGGACCACCCCCAGGATCAACCATTTGAAGTTATTGGACACGTCGGCCTGGAAACGGGCCAGTTGGAACATCTGTCGGTACCACTTGAAACCCACGAACTCGTAATTCGGCTGCACACCGACCCAATTCGAGAAGGAAACGTAGATCGTCCACCCCAACATGCCATACAGGAGGACCACAAACACCAGGAGAGGAAAGAGAAAAATCATAAACTCGCCAAAGCTCAGTTTAGAACCTGGTTTGACGTGTTTCGTCCGTCGTATTTGCATTTGAGTCGAAGTGTTAGATACATTCACGACCAGCACCTTCTGTTATATTCAATTTGCTCCTGCGGCGGCTTCCGGCCCTCCCACTTTTCTATGATACAGTCTGGGGACCGGCTACAGAAAGTTCGGGGCAGGGGACTCGAAAGCCCCCCTGCCCCTGGATATCATCGGTTGCTACCCTTTACGGCCAGGTGTACCAGGCCGCTTCTTCCTTAACATTGTAGGTCTCGAACAAGGTGGCTACCTGTTCGATGGTGGCATCCACATCCGGCTCCTCTGCTGCCATAAAGCCGGCAATCACGATCCAATACTCATTGGAGAAGCTGGCCGGTGCAATGCTGCCATGCTGATCGAGGATCAGCTTATCGGGGTTATCTCGCACGTATGCCTGCATCTCCTGACGGATGGGATCGGGGAACTCGCTGGGATCAATGTCAATGCGGGCGAACATACCACCCTGCGTCACATCGGTCGGAATTTGAAGTTCTGGTGAAGCCACTACCCGCAGCCAATCCATTGTTGTATTGGGGTGTGGAGCACCCTTCGCCAGGCCATAGGTATCAGGATGGAAGAGTAGGATCCGTTCCGGTTCCTGTGGGAAGGTAACGGCCCCGAAATCCTCCCCCGGCGTCCAGCCGTTGCTGATGAAAGCGCCGATGGCCCAGGTGCCCATAATCACCATCGCCGAATCCCCGGAGACCACCAGGCTGACCGACTGATCCCACGTCAGGTTCGAGTGGAACGGATAGACGTATTGGTTCAGTTCCACCAGTTTCTCCAGGGCGGTCCGATAAGTCTCGTCGGTGGTGACATCAATCTCACCCTTGTGCAGTTTGACGTAGTACTCCGGTCCACCGACCTCCAGGATGATGCTATCCAACACAAAGGGGGCCTCCCAGTTTTCCACTGTGCCCAGGCCCAAGGGGGCCATATCGGGATAGGCCGCCTTGATAGCCTCACAAGCAGCCATCAACTCGTCGAAGTTCTTGGGCGGCTCCAACCCCAATTCTTCGAATACCGTCTTGTTGTAGTAAAGGATATTCTGAATATGCATGTTGAGGGGGACAACATATGGATGGCCCTCTATGGAAACTGCACTGGCCAGCGGCCCAGGGATCACATCGGCGTACCCCAGCTCCCCCCACAGCTCATCCAGTGGCTCCAAAGCGCCCCCGTCCACATAGGCCTTCAACTCCGCACCACCGAGCGTCTGGAATGTGTCCGGTGGAATGCCGGCCGCTATCCGGCCCTGCAACACCACTCGATGACTCACGCCACCACCACCGGCCACCGGATTTTCAACCACCTCGATGTCCGGATAGGCGTCATGGAGAGCCTTGAACATCGCATCGGCCGCCTCTCGTTCACCCGGCCCAGTCCACCAGTGGAAGATCTCCAATTTGCGTTCCTCGGGGGCCGGTGTCGGGGTCACGACCTGCGTCACCACAACCTGTTCTCCCTCTGACTCCACAACCTGAGTGACGACTACGGTCTTAACCACCTCGACTTCCTTGATGGTTTCCTGGGGAGCACATGCGGTAAGTAGCGTCCCCATCAGGAGCACAACCACCGCCAATGCCCGAGTTGTTCTTGTGTACATACGACTCCTCCTTGATTTGTGTTATCTTGAAATCCGAGTATCCACTTGAATTGACCTGGACTATGTAAGACTAATTTGTTTCTGGTGGACGAGTATCACCCCCTTTATACATAGACCTCAGGACATCTTGCTGCAATGTGGGTTCATTGTTAAGATGCCCAAAACCGCAATGCGCTGAGTTGACACGAAGAATGTACAGAGAGTACAGCAAATCCAAGAAGTAGTGTGAGAGATTGTCAGTATAATGACCTTTGTATATAATAGCATAAGTTGCTTCGAGTGGGTAAAGATTTCGGCCTGAATTCGGCCATAAAAAGGCCATCAAACGGACATAGCGCCCAGCAAGGCAAATGGGTATGAAATCTGAAAACAACAAACTACTTCCCAAGCATCTGCGAGAAGCCCTAAATCATCTCTACGATCTGGGGCGCTTGCGGCACAGCCCATTGATCCCTCTGTTTGGACTGATGGATCGGTTTGATGCCCCGGCCTCCTTACAACGCCTCCTGATAGACGCCATTGAGGCCCTCAAACCTTCTATCCAGACACCGAATCTCTCCTCCCAACGACAGATCTATGATCTGCTGCTCTATCGGTACGTCCAACAGTTCAGCCAACAGGAGGTCGCCAATCAATTGGGTATCAGCGTGCGACATCTACGGCGCATACAACAGACCGCCCTGGAATCCCTGGCCTACCACCTCTGGAAGAAATTCGACCTGGCCAACCAACCAGATGTGTCGGAGACCGTAGAAGGAGACGAACTCACGCCTTCCGAAAGCCCCTTTGCAAACTCCGACACCATCGTAGATGATGAGTTGGCCTGGTTACAAAGCAATGAGGGTAGAACGACGACCGATTTGTCGCCGACGCTGTCGGCCGTCTTGGCGCTGGCGAAGCCGATGGCTGCCCAGTATAGGGTCACGTTCGCGATTGCGCTGCCTGATGACTTGCCTCATCTGGCGGCTCACCCGGTGGCTGTCCGTCAGATGCTTCTGAATCTGCTCACGGCGGCAATTCCCTATGCCGACGGACAGGTCTCCATGTCGGTACACCTCCACGATTGGGAAGTCGAGCTGCGGGTATCTCCTATGTCGTCAGGGGCAAGTGGAACAGTGCATCCCGAGGAAATTATCGCCCGTCTAAAACTGACCCGTCGGTTGGCCACAATGAGCGGCGGGCAATTGGTTCTTTCCGACTCCGAGGCTTCTGAATATGAAGCCCGGCTGATCCTACCGGCTGCCGAGCAAATACCGGTGCTCGTCGTGGACGATAACACCGACGCTCTCCAACTTCTGCAACGCTTCCTGGCCAGCACCCGCTATCGTTTTATCGGCGTCCAGGACCCCTATCAGACCATCGCGTTGGCAGAGCAATTCGCACCTCAGATCATCGTGTTAGACGTGATGATGCCACAACTCGATGGATGGGAATTGTTAGGCCGCCTCCGCCAACATCCTCGCACCAGCCATATCCCCATCGTGGTACACACGATCCTGCCACAAGAAGAACTTGCGCTTTCCCTGGGAGCCAGCGCCTTCATCCAAAAGCCGGTCACTCGGCAGGCATTTCTAGCAGCGCTGGATCAGTTGACAAGGCCTGCTGAGCAGTCGGAACCAGGACGGCTGTGACCGTCTGAATACAGGCTAACAGATCCCGTACCGAAAGCCCACCTCCCCGCATCACTACCAGTGCATCGCTGACGATCGGCTCCTGTATTGGGTCTCTGGCAGAGACAACGAGCACAGGAATATCCCGAATGGATGGGTCCCGTGCCTTTTCCCGCAACACCTGGAAACCATCCATATCGGGCATCATCAGATCGAGCAACATCACATCGGGACGTCGCTGACGCAACATATCGAGGGCTTGCTCCCCATGGGTAGCACGGAGCACCTGATAGGAACGTGTGGTCGAAGCAAGAATGCGCCCAAACAGTTGCAACACATCCGGCTCGTCGTCTACCAACAACACATCGCTGACCTCCCCCGGCAATGCGTCCAACGCATCCAACAACGTCTCCCGTGTCACCGGTTTGAGCAGATAACGCACAATGCCCAATTTCCTGGCGGCTTCGCCTCCCCCCGGGACCCAACAGACGATCGCTGGGGTGTCGTAGGGCAGATCGCTCAAGTGTGTCCGGATGTCATCCACGTCATCAGGCCGGGAAAAGAGCATATTCATAACCAATGCCTGGGCAGGAGAACGGCGCAACTCAAAGAGCGCCTCCTCCATACTCTGAACCGAAACCACATCGGCCCCTTCAATGTAGCGCGTGAACAAACGTTCCAACACGTTTTCCGAATCCAACAAGACGAAGCGGGGAGCCGGCCTGGAAGTCAGTCTTCTCGTTCGGTGGGGACGCGCCTCATACAACTGATATGGGTTGAACCACCGTTTAGCGCCGTATCCCTCCAGGGGGGCCGATACAGGGACATCAATCGGCAATTGGAAATGAATCGTCGTCCCCATACCCACCTTACTTTCCAACCACATCTTGCCATTGTGCATCTCCACGAACCGCTTGCTGATACTCAACCCCAGTCCACTTCCGCCATGTTTGCGCCGAATAGAACCATCCAGTTGGCGAAACGGCTCGAACAACTTAGATTGATCCTCCGGGGCGATGCCGGGACCAGTGTCGGCAACGCTGACAAGCAGGTCGTGCTCCTCCTGACGCACAGTGACGAGCACGCCCCCCTGCTCGGTAAAACGACCGGCATTGCTCAACAGATTCAAAACCACTTGTCGAATCCGGGTGCTATCACAAAAGATCATCGGCAAATCAGAGGGGATCTCAGTTTCCAGGTAGAGACCCTTCGACTCGAAAAGTGCACGCACGGCAATCACAGCGGCCTGGATGATCTCTTCCAGCGACACCCAGCTTTTGCTAAGCGCCATACGTCCGGCCTCGATCTGACTCAGGTCCAACACATCGTCCACCAATTTCGCCAGGTGTCGGCTGTTGCGCTGAATGGCCGTGATGTCCGCTAAAAGAGCCGCCGGCAGTTGCACACCGTAGACCTGCGGAGCCTGGGTGATCATTTCACTGAAACCGATGATCATATTGAGGGGGGTGCGCAATTCGTGGCTCACATTGGCAACAAACTCCTCTTTGGTCCGCCGGGCCTCCTCCGCGACCTGATACATCACCTGCAGACGATCCGAGAGACGCGTCAACTCGGCATTCGCCTGCATCAAGTCAGCCTGCATTTGTTTCAGTTCGACACGCTGCTCAAGCGCCTGCTCCATCACTTGACGCGCTTGCTCAAAATTAAATATGGACCACTCCGTCACCGTCAGGAGTGAGCGGGTCGAAGCCCACCCCAGCCAACCGGTTAGACCACCTCCAATAATGACTGCCCCGACCGGAATCGGCGGCATCGCTGGCTGGTGCCCAATCCATAAAGTCAGACCAATGACCAGAAGTTCCGAAACCAGTCCACCGATTCCCCCCACAGTGACTACCGCCATCAACGGAAGCAGAGAGTAGCAGAATGCGATTGTCGGCCAGCGGAACAGGTAGATCGCCATTGTGATCCCCAACGTCAACCCGGCCTGCCAAACAGCCTGGGAGAGCCACAGCCGTCGAGGCAGCAACTTCAACGCCAGCCACATCGTTGTGACGAAGAGTGGCACAATCGCCCACGCCTTCCATCCCAACATCTCCGGCCAGGTCACAGTGGCCACCAGATGCAAAGTCAAATACAAAACACCGGTAGTGCGGATGATATGCCGGGCTGTAGAACGCAATAATTCGGCCGCCGAACGTGCAAATTCCGAATCTCCCGCCGAGAGCGCCTCTCCCAGACGCCATATTTCTTTCCCCATCACCGAACTCCTGTGGTCCCTTGCACCCGCCTCAGTTGCCACCGTATCCACTGACCAAATCGGGGATCAACTCACAC
>CAZXVB010000147.1:0-7152 GCA_964643875.1 uncultured Anaerolineales bacterium
ACGTTAAAGGGCAAATCCGGCGTCATTAAGCGAATGTGACATTGTCAAGGTAGTTACCACAAAAGTAGATCCATACGCGGCCTTACATGGTGTGGCACGGTCCGCAGCGCCGATCATGGCGCCGACCAACTCCGCCAGTCCACTGCCTTGCCATCGCCATCCCGGAGCGTAGCGGTGTCGCTGGTGTTATCCCAGGCCTCCTCCTCACGCCCCCAGTACAGTTCGATCTCGCTATCCTGTCCATTTTTTGTCCACACCCGCACACTACCATCCACCGGCAGGATGAATCCCTTGGGGAAGGTGTACGCATCACCTCGCTCGTTGCTCAACGTCCAGTTGCTCATATCCTGATCGCCGGGGCCACGGTTCTCGATTAACACAAACTCCCAATCCTCGCTCTCGGCCGGAGCGTATTCGACGTAGACGATGCGCACGTCGGAGTGCCCCGCCTCTCCCTCCGGAGAGGGAGCCGGCGGTGTAGGAGAAGGCGCAGCCGGTGTAGCCAATGGAGAGGTCCAGGTTGCGGATGGGGTGACCGGCGGCGCCCCGGGCGGCGTGGCCGAAAGCGGCGTCACCGTCGCAAATGGGGTGGTAGGAACTGTCTGTGTCAGTGTCAATGTCAGCGTCAGTGTCGCCGTCGGCGGCAACGATGTGACCGTAGGACGTGAAAACGGAGCCGGCCAGCCAGCAATCGAACTCGGGTCGAACCGGGAACTGACCACCCCCCATCCATACGCCGAGAGGGCACAGCAAGAGCAGATTAGGCTGGCGATAAAAATGAACGCCGCCTGCAACCCCAGCCAGGATACTGCACATCCTTTCCTCCCGATGGGCAACTCGATCTCCTGCTCTCCCAGACGCCGCCAGCGGCTCACCGGCGCATTCTTAGGCGCATTATGATTAGGAGGAGTCATCGTCACCACCCTGTGGAGATGCGGGAGGGCCCTCCGGCACATCGGCGATCCGATCCACGATTTGCATCGCCAGGGCGATAGCCCGGTCGGCGATAGCAGAGGCGGCCGCCGCCCGAGGTCCCAGCAACTGGGTCACCTCCCGCCCAACGACTTCGGCAATTGCCTGTCGTTCCGCATCCGAAAGAAAGGAATGCGAGTCGGAGCCAGGCTCCCGGTCTAGAGCCTCCACCAACGTCTGGCGAAGGGCCGACTCCCCTTCCTGCATTTCATCGGGTAATTCGAAGCTGCTCATATCGTCTCACTCCTCGTAGCAATTTCCTCACGGGGCCTGGATGCGCAGAAAAACCGGGTCCACACGATAATTGACCGCCGAGATCTCCACATCCTCGTGAATCAGAGAAGCATAACAGTACTGCGGATTGCGGGCGGGGACGTAGTCCACGAAACGAATCCCCCCGGTGACTATTGCCCTGGCGCCGGCCGGCAAATAAAGATGTCCCTTCCCATCGCTGACCAAATCGTCCGGCCCGCCGACGGCCCACCGCCAGGGATGATCTATCGGGCTGGTCTCACAGTGGACAGCGACCCGAAAAGCGCCGGACTGTTCGTACTCCCCTAACGTGGCGTAATTCTGATCGCTATCGTACACAGTACCCGGTGGCGGACCGCTGGTGCGGATGGGGACCAGACTATCGTTTTCTACTGTCAGCGTGAAATACAGTGTTTCCCCCAAAGGAAGCGAGCTGGTGGACCATTCCACCTCGGCATTCAAGATATACGCACGAGGCACACCGCCATCTTTGATCGTCAACGTCCCATGGGCCACTGTCCACTGACCAACGGCGTCCCGAGCCTCCATCGTAACAGTGTACGTTCCATCTGGCGGCGGGTCCGCGCCTAGATCCACACCGGCGTCGTAATCAAACGTATGCCAACCGGCCGCATTCAACTCGGTGATCGTCTCATCCTCGGCCACGTGGTAGCGAGTGCCATCTTGCCCCTCCAGGTAGACCATCAACTCTTCCACATCCTTCTTGAGGTCTACATTGATCGTCACCCGGTCGCTGATGCTATCCCGATTGGGTGTGAAGACCGACGGATAGATACTGAACCCACGCAACTCCGGTAGCGCAGTGTCGGCCTCGGCGATCGTGAGTGTGCCGGTAACGCATGTCGTCTCACCATTTTGATCCGTCGCCTCTACCGTCCAGGTGTAGTCTCCGTCCGGCAACACTCGCTTGGTCACCGTGAAGCCCTCGAACTGCTCGCCGGGCAGGACGTACCCATCCACCACCCCGGCAAAGTAGACGTGGTACGGTCCCTCCACCGAGGGAGGATGACGTACGTGGTCCCGGAAATAATACCGGTTTCCCTGCGCATCATCAAAGTAGATCGAGACCACGGCGCTTCGCTCCAGGTTATACGTGATAATCAACACGTCACTGTCATGGTCAGCGTTGGGCGTGATTCGATCCGCCGAAAACGACACCTCACTCAATAGGGGCCGAGGTCCACATCCCGTCAACAGCCCGGCGACCAATCCCCCCAGGGCCAATACAACGATCCACATACCTCCGACGAGATCCCGCCGTCTTTGCAAGATCGATTGCAGATGATCCAATGTTTCCTCCTGATCCTCTCGATATACCGGGAGAAGTTCTCTTCGCCAACCCATTCCATTTGGGTGCGTTTCATTTCAATTGGAAAGTGGGCAACCCTCCCGCAGGTTGCCATTTTCGATGCCAAAACACTCGGTTTTTGAAGGCAAATCCGCGCATAAATCGCCTTTGAGTTCAACCTGCGGGAGGGTCTCCAACTCAGTTGAAACACACCCATTCCATTTATCGAAAATATGTCTGGCGATACTCACAGGCCACCGCCGGGTAAGTGTACCACAGGTTTAACAAGTTGAGAAATCGCGCTATTTACCCCCTTTTTGCGAAATTTTGGCTTGTTACAGGCAATTCAACTTGCATTTCTCGCAAAAAAGGGTACAATCCGCTCCTGATATGATGAATTACACGGAAACGATTGTTTATCTACATAGCCTGACCGACTACGAAAAGACTCGCATCGCTCGCTATTCGGAGGAGACGCTTGATCTTTCCCGGGTCGAACAACTGCTAAACGCCCTGGGCAATCCGCACCGGCGATTCCGGTCCGTGCATATTGCCGGCACCAAAGGGAAAGGCTCCACCGCGGCGTTGTGCGAGTCCTGCCTGCGGGCGGCCGGATACCGCACCGGACTGTACACATCACCACACCTCCACACCTTCCGGGAGCGCATCCAAACCGAAGGCCGGAAGATCACTCGAAAAGAGGTCGTGGAGCTGGTAGAAGAAGTCCGCCCGGCGATTGAGCGCATCCCCGGCGTGACCACCTTCGAGGCCATCACCGCCATTGGGTTCCTCCATTTTGCCCGTACCGGGGTAGAGATAGCCGTCATCGAAGTCGGATTGGGCGGACGGCTGGACGCCACCAATGTGGTGCATCCCGAAGTCTCAATCATCACATCGCTCAGCCTGGACCACACCTACCTGCTGGGCGACACCCTGGCGGCCATTGCTTTCGAGAAGGCCGGCATCATCAAACCCGGCGTCCCGGTGATCAGTGCCCCCCAGCGGGCTGAGGCAATCAACGTGCTGAAAACCATCAGCCGAGAGCGGAACGCTCCCCTGATCGAAATCGGACGAGACTGGGACTACCAGGCCGGAGCAGCAAACTGGGATGGGCAACACTTCACCCTCCAAAAGATCACCGACGGCCACTCGACATCAAACGAATTGAGTGGGGAATATTGGTTGCCACTTCTGGGACGCCATCAATTGGAAAACGCCTCCAGTGCGATTGCGGCTCTGGACGTGTTGCGCCAATCCGGGTTCGAGATCCCAACGACGGCCATCCACCAGGGCATGTACGACGTCCAATGGCCGGGCCGTCTGGAGATTGTGAGCCGCGACCCATTGCTGGTTGTAGATTGCGCTCACAACCCGTATTCGTCCCAGGCCCTCCGTCGGGCATTAGCGGAGTGGTTTCCCGGCGAACAGTGGGTATTGATTTTCGGTGCTTCGGCAGATAAAGACATCGCCGGGATGCTGCAAGAGCTTTTGCCGATCAGCACATATACTATCGTGACTCGTTCCGACCATCCCCGCTCGGCGACACCCATTACACTGGCAGACACCGTCGCTTCCGTCGGGGGAGGGGCCGAAGTCACCGTGAATGTGAAACGCGCACTACAACGAGGATTGACGATGATCGAACCCGGCAGTGGGCTGTTGGCGACCGGCTCCATCTTCCTGGTAGCCGATATGCGCGAAGAGTGGGCGTCACACATCGGTGATTCTATCCCGGAGAACGACGACAACGATGACTGAGAGCCTGTCCGAAAAATCGCTCCCGTAGCCGTACATCGGGATGCGCAGCGGACTCACCCCTTCCCCCCTCTCCCGCTCCGCTATGAGGAGAAAGGCGAGGACGAAGAAAGCATATCAACCGACTGTAACCTTGCCTGTGCTGGGGAGAAGAAAATGGGGTCAACCTGGGAGCCTCCGCTTGCTTGCCTGGACGCGGGAGCGTCCTCCAACACTTCCCGCGCAGAACATGGTTCCGGGAATGAGCAAAGCGAGCAGGTACGTGATCACACAAATAGGAATTTGAGGATTGTATGCGGAATAAGAATCTAGATATGAATGGCCTGTCCAGCGACCTGTGGGCTAACATCGGATGGCCCCAGGGTATGTCATTTTCGATGGATGATCTGGACGATTTAGAAATGAGCATCAGAAACTTACAGACATCCGCCGACGGGATCATCGAAGCGCCTTTACTGCCCCTGCGGGATATGGTTATGTTCCCGCGTATGGTCACCCCGCTTTTTATCGGGCGGGATTTCTCCATCGAGGCTATCGAAACAGCCATCGAACAGGATGAAACAGTGATCGCCGTGGCCCAGCGAGATGCCGAAGTGCCCGACCCCGAGCCGGAAGATCTATTCACCATCGGCACCGAGATAGACATCGGACGGATGCTGCGTATACCAGACGGGTCCGTGAGCGTCCTGAGCCAGGGCATCCAGCGCGTCCAGATCGTCGAATATGTACACCTGGAACCGTACATCCGCGTGCGTGCCCTACCCATCTACAGCGAAGAGGACAAAAGCCCACTCACTGAAGCCCTGATGCGGGCCGTGTTAGCGCTCTTTGAAAAGATCGTCCAACTGAACCGCAATTTGCCGGAGGATGCGTATGTCTTCGCGATGAACGTGGACGATCCGGGTTGGCTGGCCGATCTGATGTCCCAGGCCCTGGACCTGGAGGTCGCAGAACGGCAAGAGATATTGGAAACGGTCTCCATCTCCGAACGGCTCCAACGGGTCAGCGTCCTGCTGGCGAAAGAACTGGATGTGTTGGAACTGGAGGATCGCATTCACTCCCAGGTGCAACAGGAACTGGACAGGACTCAACGGGAATACTTCCTGCGGGAGCAAATGAAGATCATCCAGAATGAGTTGGGCGAGGGCGATATCTACACTCAGGAAGCCAACGAACTACGCGAACGGATCGCCGAAATGGAACTGCCGGAGGAAGTGCGCGCCCAGGCAGAGAAAGAACTTGACCGCCTGAACGCTATGCCCCCTATGTCCCCCGAGACCGGCATCATTCGCACGTACCTCGACTGGCTGGTGGAGTTGCCATGGACTGAGATGAGCACAGACAACATGGACATCCGCCATGTCGAAGAGGTACTGGAGTCCCGTCACTATGGGCTGCCCAAGGCCAAGGAGCGAATCCTGGAATACATCGCCGTGCGCCATCTGGCCGGGGAAAAGATGCGCAGCCCCATCCTCTGCTTCGTGGGGCCGCCCGGCACCGGCAAGACCTCACTGGGGCGCTCGATTGCCGAGGCACTGGGCCGGGAGTTCGTGCGCGTCAGCCTGGGCGGCGTGCGAGACGAGGCCGAGATCCGGGGACACCGACGCACGTACATCGGAGCACTGCCTGGCCGCATCATCCAGACGATGCGGCGGGCCGGCACCATCAACCCCCTCTTTATGCTCGACGAGGTGGACAAGCTGGGCCTGGACTTCCGAGGCGACCCGGCCTCCGCCCTGCTGGAAGTGTTGGACCCCGAACAGAATTATGCCTTTTCTGACCATTACCTCGAGGTTCCCTACGACCTTTCCAAGGTGCTATTCATCACCACGGCCAACATCCTCGATCCGATCCCTCCTGCACTACAGGACCGGATGGAAGTGATCGAATTCCCCGGATACGTAGATGAGGAGAAAATCGAGATCGCCCGTCGCTTCCTAATCCCTCGTCAGTTGGAGGAGCACGGTCTGGCGGAGACTCCCATCGAATTCACCGACAGCGCCTTGCGAGCCATCATCCGAGAATACACATACGAGGCCGGCGTGCGCAATCTGGAGCGCAACATTGCCCAAATCTGCCGCAAGATCGCCCGCCGGCTGGCAGAAGGGAAGAAAATCCCCCACCGAGTAACCTCTCGTTCCCTCCAACGCTATTTAGGTCCTCCTCAATTCATCCTCAGAATGGCCGAAGAAGAGGATAGTGTCGGTGTCGCCACTGGCGTCGCCTGGACCGAGGCAGGGGGAGACCTGATGCTGGTGGAGGTAGCATTGATGCTCGGCAAGGGAAACCTCCAGTTAACCGGGCAGCTAGGAGAAGTGTTGCGAGAATCCGCTCAGGCAGCTCTCAGCTACGCCCGTTCCCGCAGCAACGAGTTCGAGATCGAGACGGATATGTTCGAACAATACGACATCCACATCCATCTGCCAGAAGGAGCCATCCCCAAAGACGGTCCTTCGGCCGGCATCACTATCACGACCGCGCTGATCTCCGCCTTCACCGGTCGGCCAGTGCGGCACGACGTAGGTATGACCGGCGAGATCACGCTCCGGGGCCGAGTGTTGCCTGTGGGAGGCATCCGCGAAAAGCTCCTGACCGCTCACCGGTCGGGCTTGAAAACGATGGTGATCCCCAAACAAAACGAGAAGGACCTGGTGGATGTACCCCGGCGTATCAAACGCGCCATTCGGATCGTATTGGTGAAGCGAATGGAGGAAGTGCTACAGGAGGCTCTCTTGCCGACACCGGTCCAGACCACTCCCCCGTCCCACGAAGGGTAAGGGGGAAATGGCATCCCGCTCCTCGAAATCATTCGGGTGTGTTTCAACTGAGTTGGAGACCCTCCCGCAGGTTGAACTATGCGCGGA
>CAZXVB010000148.1:0-7147 GCA_964643875.1 uncultured Anaerolineales bacterium
ACCCCGGCAACATGGGCACGATTCTCCGCACGGCTCTGGCTGCCGGTGTCGAGCAAGTGCTGCTGACCGGTAATAGTGTGGACGTCTACAACCCCAAAGTCGTGCGGGCAGCTATGGGCGCCCACCTGCACCTCTCTATGCGCTGGCCGAAACCCGGCGACCTGCCGGCGGACCTGGTCGGCTGTGACGTGTGGTTGGCCGATGCTGATGCACAAGGGGGTATCCCATACACTATGGTGGATTGGACTCCACCAGTTGCCTTGATCGTTGGCGGAGAGGCGGCCGGGGCCACGGCGAAAGCCAGGACATTGGCCCAGGCGACAATTTTCATTCCAATGGCCCCGGTAGTCGAATCCTTGAATGTCGCAGTGGCCACGGCTGTCATCCTGTTCGAAATTGTCCGTCAACGCGTTTCGCTTGACAAAAGCAACCTTTTGCGGCATAATGTCCCCTAACTACATGCCTAAAGGCGATGACGGAGAAGAGTACGCAGGGGGAGGTCAACAGGGAGGCCGGGCCACAGACTGAGAGCCAGGCTGGGAAGAAGCCTGCCGAAGTTCGCTCCCGAGCTGACGGGTGAAACCGGTGAATCAAACGGGTGTGTTTCAACTGAGTTGGAGACCCTCCCGCAGGTTGAACTCAAAGGCGATTTATGTGCGGATTTGCCTTCAAAAACCGAGTGTTTTGGCATCGAAAATGGCAACCTGCGGGAGGGTTGCCCACTTTCCAACTGAAATGAAACGCACCCGAATCAAACTGACTGACTGCACCAACGCCAACCACACCGGCAAGTAGCCCGCTCCGCAGGCCCTGCGTTACCGGGGCAGCCGATCGCGCAGTCGAAATCCGGTGCGCCGTCGGTCAATCGAGAGGATTTCCACTATTACACTCCAGAAGGGCCTGGAGATAGTGGAATCAAAAGGGGTGGTACCGCGGGAGCAGGCGCTCTCGTCCCCAGAGGGACGAGAGCGTTTTTCTTGTCCCGTAAATTTGCTCGCAGTTACTCCTCAGGCCAGCGGTTGAAACCGCGCCTGAGGAGCTAAAGCTGGCTGTCCACCTGCGTGGACAGGCGCGTCCATGCAGGTGGACGCAGGCTGTAAGCTCTCTAGTAGAGGCGATTTCAATCGCTAAAATTCCATCTACTGACTATACATTGCGTAAGGGAGGTATCGGTATGCAAGAACAACTTAGCAAGATGCAAGCAGACGCGCTGGCGGCATTGGAAACCGTCCAAGACCGAGAGGCTCTCTCCGCCTGGCATCGTCAATACCTGGGCAAGAAGGGCCAACTGACGAAAATGTTGCGTTCCGTGGGGGAACTACCCAAAGAAGAGCGGCCGGCTTTTGGACGCCAGGCCAATGAAGTCAAACTGGCGCTAGAGGCCGCCTATCAACAGCGGGCCGAGGCCATCCAGCAGGAGGAGATTGATCGCGAGATTGCTCAGGGTGCGCTGGACGTCACCTTGCCAGGCCGCCCAATTCGACCCGGCCATCTTCATCTCAGCACCCAGACCCTCCGGCAGATCACCGCGATCTTTGCCGAAATGGGGTTTCAGGTCTACGAATCCCCCGAAGTCGAGACGGACGAGATGAACTTTGGCTTGTTGAATATGCCGCCCCACCATCCGGCTCGCGACATGTGGGATACATTTTGGCTGGGAGAAAATACGCTGCTACGTACCCACACCTCGCCTGGCCAGATTCGGGTGATGCGAGAGTACTACCCGGCACCGATCCGCGTCATCCTGCCCGGCAAATGCTACCGCTACGAGCAGGTTACAGCTCGCTCCGAACACCAATTCTACCAGGTGGAAGGACTGGCGGTAGGACACGGCATTACCCTGACCGATCTGATCGGCACATTGACCGAGTTCGCTCGCCGGTTATACGGCCCGGAAAGGCGCATCCGCATCCGCGGCTCCTACTTTCCCTTTACGGAGCCTTCCGTTGAAGCGGATATGGACTGCATCCTGTGCCACGGTGAGGGCTGCCGGGTATGTAAGTACAGTGGCTGGTTGGAGATTGCCGGCGCAGGTATGGTCCACCCGGTGGTATTGAAAAACGGTGGATATGATCCCGACCAATGGAGCGGTTTCGCCTTTGGACTGGGCGTCGAACGGCCGGCAATGCTCAAGTACAACATTGACGACATCCGCCTGTTCTACGGGAACGACCTACGGTTCTTGCGGCAATTCTGAGTGATTGGGAGGAAAAACGATGAAAGTACCGCTATCTTGGTTGAGAGATTACGTAGACATCAATGTGTCCGTCCCGGAACTGGCCGAACGACTGACTCTGGCCGGCATGGAAGTGGAAACGACCGAGTACATCGGCTACCCGGAAGCAGAACTGCCCTGGGACCCCGACAAGATCGTGGTCGGCGAGGTGTTGGCCGTCCATCCACACCCCAACGCCGACCGCCTGGTGCTCGTCGAAGTGGCCTATGGCGGGCCGGAGGTGGAGACCGTCGTCACCGGTGCGCCCAGCTTGTTGAAGCGCCGTGAACAGAACGGTCTGCACCTGAAAGTTGCCTTTGCCCAGGAGGGAGCCAGGCTCTACGATGGACATGCCGAAGGAAAACGACTGACACGTTTGAAGAAAACAAAGATCCGGGGGGTTCCTTCCCGCGCGATGGTCTGCTCTGAGAAGGAACTGGGTCTCTCCGATGAACAGGAGGACATCATATACCTGCCGGACGATGCACCGGTCGGCATGCCGCTGGTGGAATATATGGGGGATGTGATCTTCGATTTCGACATCAAAGGGCCGTTCGGTCACCTCGAATCGGTCTTTGGTGTTGCTCGTGAAGTAGCGGCCATCCTGAACCTGCCTCTGCGGCGGGATGTGATAGAAGTGCTTACCCGGGAGGGCTTCACGCTGACTGCCGATGTGCCCTTCCTCCACCTGGAGATCGCCGATCCAGACCTGTGCCCACGCTACTCGGCGGCCTTCATCCAGGGCATAATGGTGGGGCCTTCCCCCTTCTGGATGCAACAACGACTTCTCCGCGCCGGGATGCGTCCCATCAACAACATCGTTGACATCACAAACTATGTGATGCTGGAACTGGGGCAGCCGCTCCACGCCTTCGACTACCACGTCCTGCGGCCCCAAGCGGGCGAAACGCTCCCGGCCATCATCGTCCGGCGGGCCAAAGAAGGTGAGCAGATGGCGACACTCGATGGGGTTGTGCGCACCTTCGACTCGGAAATGTTGCTCATTACCGACGGAGGTGGGCCGGTGGCCGTCGCCGGTGTGATGGGCGGACTGGATAGCGAGATCACCGCGGATACCGTGGACGTGCTCCTGGAATCGGCCAACTTCTACTTCCTGAACGTCCGGCGCACGGCCCGCATACTGGGCTTGACCACCGATGCCAGTCAACGGTTTGGGCGACGGGTAGACCCGGAACTGACGGTCAAAGCGGCGGCCCGGGCCGCTTTCCTGATGGCTGAGCTGGCCGGTGGCAGGGTGGCTGCAACGATGGGGGACCTCTATCCCGGCCGGCAACCGCCCCAGACGATCTCATTCCGCCCGGACTACGCCGCGCGTATCCTGGGCATCTCAATACCGGAGGACGAAATCATCCGCATCTTGGACTCACTGGAGTTCTTGGTGAACCAACACCCTACGGGAGAAATGGAGGTGACCGTCCCCTCCCATCGGCAGGACGTCACCCGCCCCATAGACCTGGTCGAAGAGGTCGGGCGCATTTGGGGATATGATCGCTTCCCGCTCACGCTGATGCGCGACGAGCTACCGCCCCAGCGGACCAATTGGCGTCTGGAGGGCGCGGAACGAGTGCGTGACATCCTGGTAGGGTGCGGGGTAGACGAGGTCATCACCTACTCGCTGGTGGATATCGAGGATGAACGGCGATTGTGGCCCCAGCCAGACCAGGCCCCCCTCGACCCGACGGACTACTTGCGGGTCATCAACCCCTTATCGGCAGAGCGCGCGTACCTGCGGCGCTCCTTGATCCCCTCACTGCTGCGCACCGTGCAGGCAAATCTGCGGTTCCTCGACCGGGTGGCAGTGTTCGAGATCGGTGCCGTCTACCTGCCGCGAAAGGGGGAGGTGCTGCCGCAGGAATGCCGTCGTCTGGGCCTTGTGCTGACCGGCCCGCGCGAAGAACGCTCCTGGCTCGCAGGGCAAGACCGCACCCCGATGGGATTCTACGACCTGAAGGGTATCGTGGAGACGCTGCTAAGCCGTCTGGGACTGTTAGCCCGGTTCGAGGTGGGCCAGCACCCGGCTATGCATCCCGGTCGGTGTGCCCAGGTCGTGGTGGCGGAAGAGCCGATCGGTGCGCTGGGAGAACTCCATCCCCTGGTGCGTGTCGCGTTCGACCTGCCGATCCAACCGGTCTGTGTGTTGGAACTTGATCTGGACGCCATGTTGCAACCCTGGGCGACTCCCGGCGGTCGCGTCCGTGAGATGACCCCTATCTCCACCCATCCGCCGGTCTATGAGGACCTGGCGATCATTGTGGAAGAAGAGGTGCCGGCTATCCAGGTGCGCGATCTCATTGCCCAGACCGGCCGTCCGTTGGTGCGCTCGGTGGTATTGTTCGACATCTACCGGGGGCAACAGATCGGGGCCGGTCGCAAGAGCTTGGCATATCGCCTGACATATCAGGCCGACGACCGCACTTTGACGGACCGGGAAGTCTCCAAACTGCGGGAGAAAATCGTCCGCCGGTTAAAACACGAACTGAGGGCTACACTGCGCAGTTGATGTGCAATTGCGGGGTGCGACGCACTTCTCAAGTGCGTCGCATCTTATTGGTAGAGAGTAAGTGAAGCCTTTGCTGTGGGAGAGTGTCTAACCTCCCGGAGGCCGGCTGATTACGAACCGTTATTCAATACCCATTATTCAGTACTCGAGATCACGTTTGAGGATTGGGGGAAGTTCCACCCACCAGACGGGCACGCATTTGGAGTAATCCACGCAACACTTTTTGGCTGGCCGTTGGCCGTTCAAGGGTCTGCAATCCGGCCTCGTAGGTTGCCAGCCCCCCACTCCGATCTCCCATTTTCCACTTCTGGATTCCCAGCGCGAGCAGTGTTTCCCCTTGTCGTTGAGTCTCTCCCAGTTCGGCGAAGATATCGGCGGCCTGACGCAAACACTCGTTCGCACGTTCTCGGTCCCCTTGGCTGGCGTACAACCCGCCGAGATTCCCCAGCGCCTGGGCCTCCCGGTCCCGATCTCCGAGACGTACGAAGATCGCGCGGGCCTCTTCCAACGCGGCCACGGCCTGCTCCCAATGCCCTTGCACGCGATAGACCACGCCCTGGTTGTTGATCATTTCTGCCATTTCGAGCTCATTGCCGGCAGCTTCGAACGCCTCACGCGCTCGATCAAACTGGGCCAGAGCCTCTTCGTACAGCCCCTCCTGGAAAAGCCGGATTCCTTCCTCCTTTAGCTCATACGCCTGGCTCGTTTCGGGCTCATTCGTATCTGTCATCCCTGTCATCGCTTGACCTCACTCCGTTGCATGCTGATACACGTCAATAACGTTAGCATTCTTGTTCCACATTCGTCGGCGGGCCACCTTCTGCATCGTCGCGCCCAGTGTCACCAACTCTGCATTCACCGCGTTCAGAGTCAGGTTCAACAATTCATCCTCGTAGGGTTGTTGTCCAGCCCGCTCCAATTCTCGCTTTAACGCCTTTGATGTTAAGCGCAACTGCTTGGCGCTGGCCGCCCTCCTTTTTAGAACTGCCATCGCCGCGTCCGCCAGACGGATGGAAAGCTCCTGCTGTCGTCGTCGATCCATACTCCCAATCCATCCCGGTTCCACAAGCATATCCTCGTAGACTGCATTTGCCAGCAAGTATCGGAACCAATTTTCCCACGTGGCTTCGTCCTCACTTTCCCAGAACCGGTCTGGGGGGATTTCGTCTTCGTCCTCGTACTCGTACTCCATATCTCCGATATCTACATCTGAGAAAAATATGGCTTGAAGCAGTTTGAACCACAACGTGCCCCCGGACAGGATAGCAATCATGCTCAAGAGCGATGCCTCGAACCAGGAGAAAGGAAGAAAGCGATTCAACACCCATCCTAAACCGATGGGCAGGCCTAAAAGCAATCCCAGTGTCAGGATGGCAAGAAGCAATACAATCATTACCAGCAACAAAATTCGTATGATAATCACAATGACCACTCCAACTTTTTCTGAAACATGCCCAAATCAATACGTGATATCCAACAACCCTTCTGCGATAGAGCGCAGACGATCTACCTCCATCTCGGCCAGTCGCATAGCGACTTCCAGATATTTGACATTGAGGGGATGCGTGACAAATTCCCGTATCTCTATCGGAAGCTGCTCAAATCGCCGATTGATCTCCCGTTCCCGGTGAATCCGGCCCAAGGGGCCTCTTTGCGCGTCCAGGAAATGTTCAATGGGTATATGCAGTGCTTGTGCCAAAAGTTCTAACTCCACGATGGGAATTGGCCGTTCTCCATATTCGTAGTCGGATATGACTTTGTCGGAACGACCGATCAGGGCAGCCAGTTCCTTTTGCGTCTTACCGGCCTCCAGGCGTGCCTGTCGGAGAAGTGCTCCTACGATTCGGTGACGCAGCGTCAATACATCGCTAATTGGCGGGCTGTCCGGTTCGGGGATCAGGTCAGCATCCTGTCGCCAGAAATGATCGGGGGGACAGTTGAACAGGAAGGCTAATGTTTCCAATTCAGGGAGAGAGATTTCCGCTTCTCCGGCCTCGTAATCTGCGATCAGGTCAGGAGAAACGCCCAATGCATCTGCGCATTCCTGTTTGGTTTTATTCGCCCGCTCACGGGCATTGCGTAACAATACGCCGATAATCCGCTTGCGCAAACGCAACCGTTCTTCTGTGTGTACTGTCGTTTCGGTCATAACTTTTCCTTTGATTTCTTACCACACAATGGTTAGCATCTCGTCCCCCGCCCCTCCTACTTTTGAGTTTCGCGCGCACATTGTCCATTGCGGTGTCCATCGGAACGTACCTGATAGGGATAAACCTTTGCGGTTGCCCTGATGGGCAGGTGCAAGTCCTGCGCCTATCCCTATCCCAGATTATTTAGGGGATACGACCCTTGTACGATTATCAGTACTTGGGAAAACTGGCTCTACACGGATTCGAGGGGTAGGGACGAGC
>CAZXVB010000149.1:0-7110 GCA_964643875.1 uncultured Anaerolineales bacterium
ATGAGGATCGTGTTTTCTCGGTCATTTCACAACGACCACTTAACGACGTTCCAACAATGGTTATTGCCCCTCAAAGGCCTCTTTCCAACGGCGCAACGTCAATTCAAACAGGCCACAACTGGGCAGGCCGGCCTGGTAGAGCCGACCACACGTCTCGAACATCGTATACTTGGAAGCCAGCAAGGGGATGCCCTTCTCCTCAGCTAACGCGATGGTCTCCTGGGGGGGGATCTTTCCACGCACAAAGATGATGGCCTGAATGCCAGCCATCTCAGCCGTCCGTATGACCTGGGGGTTGGTCAGACCCGACATCAGCAATGTCCCTTCGTGGGTAAAGGCCAACACATCGCTCATCAAGTCGGCACCGCAACCCATCTGAACTTCCTGATCCAGGTCCGCATCCTGGGTAATCACTTTTCCTTCGATCACCTGGAGTACATCTCGGAGCTTCATATCCACTCTCCCTCGATATGCTGGTGACATATTGGAAAGGCAAAGGAGTATCCTATACCTGCTCCAGCAAGCCGATTTCCTCCATTAAGGCCATCGTATTATGCGCTTCGGCCTCATCGAGTTTGCTGATAGCAAAGCCGACATGGACAACAACATAATCCCCCACGTCGGCCTCTGGCACATACCCCAAACAGACTTCGCGGATCACACCACCAAAGTCCACCTTCCCCATAGGCATCAAGCTGTTCTCATCGGAAACGATCTCGATGATCTTGCCTGGAATTCCCAGACACATAGGTCTTCACCTCATTTCGCAACCAGCGCAACCAATCTTCCATCCCTTCCCCGGTTTTGCATGAAACGGGGAAAAATGCCAGCCCTGGATTTAACGTTTCCACCCCTCGACGGAAATACTCCACATCGAAGTCGAAAGCAGCCAAGACATCCATCTTGTTCAAAACCAGTGCATCTACTCCCCGGTACATCACCGGGTACTTGTATGGCTTGTCATCCCCTTCCGGTACGCTGGCGATCAGCACGTTGCGATGCACTCCCAGCCTGAAACTTGCCGGACAAACGAGATTTCCCACGTTTTCAACGATTAGCATCTCCAGCGTATCCAACGGCAGGTGGGGGAGGGCCTCACGCAACATCGGAGCGTCCAGATGGCAGGCGCCACCGGTGTTGATCTGCACAGTGGGAATGCCCAGGGCAGCGATCCGGTCGGCGTCTATCGTCGTGGCGATGTCGCCATCCACAGCGCCAATGCGAAATTCACTCCGCAGGGTATCAACGGTGCGCATAATCAGGCTAGTTTTGCCGGCCCCTGGAGAGGCCATCATATTGATGGTAAAAACACCGGCCTCATTCAGGCGGTCAAAGTTCGTCGCCGCAACCTGATCATTAGCACTCAAAATTCGTTCAACAACAGGTATTTGCGTCATTCTACCTCAATGCTCTCTAGACGAAAATCGTCCCCGGCGACCACCACGATCTGTCTATCGCCACAGTGAGGACAGAGGTAATCGCGGTGATCCAGGGGAAACGTCAGGCCGCACCCTAGACAACGCAGGGTAGCCGGCACGCGCTCAAAGTGGAGTGTGGCCCCTTCAGCCATCGTTTCCCGGCTGACGATATCCCAGTAAAAGCGGATGGAATCGTCTACTATACTGGATAGTTCCCCAATCACGAGGTTCAAATGGGTGATCCGATGCGCATTGGCCTGCTCTGCATGTCGCAAAGCGATATCCAGAATGCCTTGGGTGATAGATAATTCATGCATAGGCGCTTTGATGTTTCCGGAAAATATGGCATACCCGTGGGCCAGTGACAATTATACTGGATTCTTTCCTAATGCACAACTTATACCCTGGCGCGCAACGCGCCACGCCCTCCCAAGGTGCGTTGCACGTAGTCCTGCTCGTGTTCGTGAAGCGGCCAGTTACAACTCTTGTTACATCCCCAGGGTGGGGGCGAACGGACACATCGTAGAAAACGGATAAACGCCCATTTATGTGGTGCTGATTTTTCGCCAATCGGCCAGGAACCGCTCCAGCCCAACATCCGTGAATGGACTGGTGATCATTTTCTTCAGAACCCCAAAAGGCATAGTGATGATGTCCGCGCCGGCCAGCAAGGCATCCAACACGTGCGCCGGGTGACGAATACTGGCAGCCAGCACCTGGCAATCGAAGCCGTAGTTGTCGAAGATCACGCGGGTCTGGCGCACGACCTCCATGCCGTCCAAGCCGGCATCATCCATACGCCCGACAAAGACCGAAGCATAGCTGGCCCCAGCCCGGGCGGCCATATAGGCTTGTAAGGGGGAGAAAATCAGTGTGGCGTTGATGCGACCATTGGGCCACGCGGAGATAGTCTTCATCGCCTTCAGACCCTCAGCAGTGGCGGGAATCTTGACAAACACGTGTTCTGACCACGAGAGGATGTCCTTTGCCTCTGCTGCCATACCGGCGGCGTCGGTGCTGACGACTTCGGCACTGACCGGCCCCTGGACGATCTCAACGATCTGGAGTGTGTTGGTCCTCAAGTCCGCTGTGCCGGCCCGCATCATCAAAGTGGGGTTGGTGGTCACACCGTCCAGAACCCCCCAACCGGCTGCCGCACGAATTTCCTCAACATCTGCCGTATCCAAAAAGATCTTTGCCATCGTTCTCTCCAATTCTAATGTATGGTGTGGTCGGCCTCGCTTTCACTACCCGACATATTCGGTAACCCTCCCGCAGGTTTGATTGCACGTGTATATGCCCCCAAACCGCTTCTGAACCTGCGGGAGGGTCAAAATGTCGGGTAGTGGGGGCCTCGTTTACCGATTTGGGATTACCGGCGCAATGTAGCCACCAATCGCATAGGAAACAACAACAGATCCAACGCTGCATTGATGTGAGAAACGACAACGTCGGCCGTGGACAACGTCTCCACAGCTAACCCCTCTCCTCCTATAACCGCAATGGAGAGGCGAGCGACCCGGAGCATATCGGCATCATTGGCGCCATTGCCAATGGCACAGACATAGCTAGATCCCAGCCGTTCCACGAACGCAGCTTTCTGGAGCCGCTCGTTCTTGGAAGAGATACGCACCGCTTGCAGTCTCAACTGAGCATCTATTGCCGCTTGCCGTCCGCGCGTATCCGCGGTGATCAGGTGGACTTCAACCTGACGGGTCAACTCCGTCAGCCGGGATGTGACGCCGGCTATCACTTCCCCATCACATGCAATCGT
Organism: uncultured Anaerolineales bacterium; assembly: GCA_964643875.1. Lineage (GTDB taxonomy): Bacteria > Chloroflexota > Anaerolineae > B4-G1 > B4-G1 > CAZXVB01. The sequence continues at coordinate 3,193 of CAZXVB010000149.1, forward strand.
GCCGTTGACATCCAACACCAGGTGGCGTAAGTCGTAATTCCCCCGACCGGGTATTTCAATTGTGAGCACTTGTATCGTTGAAGTTAGATAACGTTCAATGGTGCGGCACACTATGCAGGTGCACCGCACCATTGCACTATCATTGCCGTTTGTTGCGAGGTTACTTGATTTCGACGACCGCCCCGGCGGCTTCCAGTTTGGATTTGGCGTCTTCCGCCGACTCCTTAGCGACCGCTTCCATCACAGTGCTGGGGGCGCTGTCCACCAGGTCCTTGGCTTCCTTCAAGCCCAACGAAGTCAATTGTCGGACAGCCTTGATGACCTCGATCTTCTTCGGCCCGATCTCCTTGAGGATCACGTCGAACTCAGTTTGCTCCTCTTCAGGTTCGGCTGCGGCGGCCGGCCCCATAGGCATTGCCGCCATCGCAACCGGAGCCGCCGCGCTGACTCCCAACTTTTCTTCCAGCATTTCGACCAATTCAGACGCTTCCAACAGCGTCAGTTTACTGATTTCCTCCACGAGCATTTCCAAATCTGCCATTGTTTCTCTCTCCTTACGTAATTTTTTCTATCTGGAATTCAGGGCAAGTCCTATAGCCCAAGAGCCTGTCCCAAAAACGCTCCCATAGCCGCGCATATGGATGCCCGGCGGAGGGCATAGGGATGCCATCCTACTTTTCGGGTAGGCTCTAAGCCGCTTCCGCGGCCAGTTCTCCACCGTTACTAGCTTCCTGAAGTTTGTCCACGTATGCCTGCAACACGTTGAGTACCTGCCGAACACCGTTGGCGATGACGCCAGCCGTCTGGCTCGCCGGAGCGTTGATTGAGCCCAACACCTGAGCCAGCAGGACTTCCCTGGGCGGCAGGCTAGCGATCGCTTTGACCTGCTCGAAAGTGAGCGGCGCGGCATCCAGTAACCCGCCTTTAATCCGCAGCGATTCCAGGTCCTTGCTTGCGTCCATCAACGCTTTAGCTACAGGGGGAACCTCATCCTGACAGAAACTGATGAGCGTAGGGCCAACCAGCCACTCGTCAGGTAACGAATTTCCTGTTTCCTGAAGCGCGATCTTCATCAAGCGATTCTTGACAACGTGAAGACGAGTGCCGAGGGGACGAAGTTCATGACGTACCCGGCTCATCTCAGCCACAGTCATTCCCCGGTAATCCATCAAGATAGCCCCATTGCTTTCTCGGAGCAATTCGATGTACTGGGCGAGCAATTCCTCTTTTCGTTGTTTGGAAATTGCCAACTTTGATTCACCTCCTTACTGTATTGGAATACATGCGTACATAAACACAAAAACTCCCTGTGCCGATCGACACAGGGAGGGCAAAGTTCCCGACCTGGGCAAACCTATAAGCCAGAAATGCTACCCTCGCCTCGGCAGGTGAATTAAGGGAGGCAACCATCACCTCCCACCTGTTGTCTACGGCGCAGAAATTTACAAAATTTAGGCGACAATTAGAAGGCTACAGTCCAACCTCCAACGCTTGAGCTTGAACAGGGTCCACCTTGACCCCTGGCCCCATTGCGGACGTGACAGTGAGCTTGCGAATGTATGTCCCTTTGCTGGTAGCCGGTCGGGCTTTCCTGACCGCGTCTACCACCGTGGCAAAGTTATCGAGCAAATTGGGCAACGGAAAGCTGACCTTACCGATGGGGATATGCAAGTTGGCCGTCTTATCTACTCGGAACTCAACCCGCCCGGCCTTGGCTTCCTCGATCAAGCGGGGAAGGTCTTCTGCTGGCGCGATGGTGCCGGCTTTGGGGCTAGGCATCAGTCCTCGAGGGCCGAGGACGCGCCCTAAACGACCTACCTTTCCCATCATCTCCGGTACAGCAATGGCTACATCGAAATCAGTCCATCCCCCCTGGATTTTCTTGAGCCACTCATCGTCCGAAGCCACGTAATCGGCCCCAGCATCTCGAGCGATCTTCTCGGCCTCACCAGCGGCAAAGACCAACACCCGTACTTCCTTGCCCAGGCCGTGGGGCAGCAACACGACCCCGCGCACCTGCTGATCGGCGTGCCGGGGGTCTATTCCCAGCCGAAAATGGGTTTCGACGGTTTCATCGAAATTGACGAAACTGATTTCCTTGACCAGGGCCAACGCCTCTTCCGGTGGATAGAGACGCTGACGGTCAACCTTTGCAAGCGCTTGCAGATATTTCTTACCTCTTTTAGCCATGATTCCTCCCTGTGGTTCTAGCGGGCAATCAGCCCTCCCACCGATGAATATACAACGCAGTTAATCGCTGATCCGGATCCCCATGCTGCGGGCCGTTCCCTCGATCTGGCGCATCGCACCTTCCAGGTTGACGGCATTCAAATCCTTCATTTTGATCCGTGCAATCTCTTCCAATTGAGATCGGGTAATCGTGCCCACGACTTCCCGCCCAGTCTCTCCAGATCCTCGGTCCACGCCGGCTGCCTTGCGCAGCAAGTCGGGTGTCGGCGGAGTTTTCAGAATGAACCTGAATGAGCCATCCTGGTAAATCGTGACTTCTGCCGGGATAATACTGCCCACCTGATTCGCCGTGCGTGCATTGTATTCTTTACAAAATTGCATTAGATTGATACCGTGCTGGGCCAAAGCGGGACCAATGGGCGGAGCCGGATTGGCCTTACCGGCGGGAATTTGTAATTTAACAACAGCTTTGACTTTTTTCATTGCAGGATTAGCCCTCCATCCCGTATACTACATCTGCCAGGGGAATTATCAGCACTGATTATGTTTTTTCCACCTGCAGAAAATCGAGCTCGACCGGCGTCTCTCGCCCAAAGAAAGAGACCATTACCCGGACTTTGGCTCGTTCCATGTCGATCTCATCCACGACCCCGATGAATTCGTTGAAAGGGCCATCAATGATACGTACTTTTTGGCCTGGCTTGAACGTGACTTTGACCTTGGGGGCTTCGGCCTCCATCCGCCTCATGATGGCCTGCACCTCTTCCGGCCGGAGGGGAGTAGGCTCGTTACCCATCCCCACGAAACCAGTCACCCCCGGTGTGTTCCGCACAACAAACCAGGAATCCTCGGTCATAATCATCTGTACCAGGAGGTAGCCCGGAAAAACTCGTCGCTCAATCACCCGACGCTTTCCATCGCGGACCTCGATCTCGTCTTCCGTGGGCACCACGACCTGGAAAATCTGATCCTGCATTTGCATCGTCTCGATGCGTTGCTCTAGATTGTGCTTGACTTTGTTTTCATACCCGGAATAACAGTGCACCACGTACCAGGCACGCTCATCGTCCGGTTCATCGTCATCATTGTCGTCATGGGCGTGCTCCAGGCTATACTCCGAGGCGGGATCGGGTACTTCCTCGCCTTCGCCTCCACTCGGTTCTACTTCTTCCGACAAAGCCGTCGGAAGGGAAGCAGCAATGCTTTCCACATCCTCGCTCCCCATGTCGAATTCCGTCTCGGTTTCTAGCTCAAACATCACAACCCCAGTTTACTTAATTCAGGTTGTACTCCGATTAATAATGGCCGCCCCTAATGCACCGGCCGCCAGTAGAACGACTGCCACAATGATCGCGATGATATTGCCTTCAATCAGACCCTTTAGTTCCAGAGAAAACAAATAGTCCAACAAACCCAGCAGGACAGCCATAGAGAGCGTGACGAGTAACACGACACGAGTCAAATTCCAGGCTTCCTCTCGAGTAGGCCAGTGCACCTTCCGCAACTCCACACGGGTATCACGCAAGTAGCGCACAATGGCATTTTCCTTTTTCTGAGCTTTCTTGGCTGATTTTCCTTTTGCCACTTCCGTCTCCTGGCAACAAATTGTTTGCATTTGCTTTACATTTCAAGACACCGCCTTGAGACAGGCGGTGTCTTGAGGGACCAGGCAGGCCAGGCAGGAATCGAACCCGCAACCTACGGTTTTGGAGACCGTTGCTCTGCCAA
>CAZXVB010000150.1:0-7106 GCA_964643875.1 uncultured Anaerolineales bacterium
CCCTCTAGCTCCCCCCGTGGAACGGGGGGAGGACAGGCTCCTGAGAACGCGGTCATCTTGACCACACGGGCAGGCACGGGGTCGTCCTGAATGCGTGGTCGGTGTGCCCTCACAAATGACTTGCCACTGTCCCTACTACCCATACCCATACCAACGGGGCAACCGCAAGAGCCGCCCCTACGGACGCCGGGTTGCCTCAGTTGACGAGAACGCATCTCGTGATACAATCCATCCGTATGCCGTGCTGAATTCCATTTCCAGGACAGGAGTACAGAAGCATAGATGTCCATACGTTCCTCTCGCCCCTTGCGGATATTGATTCTGCTGATCGCCACCATGGCGATCTGGCTGGCGTTGGGACATCGCCCCCCACAGCAGCCCCCACCCATTCCATCCCGATCCGAAGTCGTGCTTGCCCCAACGGCACCCACCATAACCACCGCGCCGATGCGTAGCACCAGCCCATCACCCACACGGGCGGCAGCCCCTACATCCACGCCCACCGCAACGTTCCACTCTCCCCTCACCCTTACCACCGGTACAGCTACAACAGGGGGCGTGACCTCCGGCATCATCGCCAGCCCCCTGGCCGCCCGCAACGAGACAAGCGAGACAAACGAGACAAGCGACAGCGCCACCCCCCTGATAGCAACGTCCATGCCTCTACCATCTCTGTATCCATCGGTTTCCCCTTCCCCAACGAACAGTTCATCTCCTGCTCCCCCCACTCCACCGTCGCCTGCGGAAATCCCCACGCCGGCCCCAACGACGGCATCCCAGCCACCCTATCACCTGAACATCCCCCCTATCGTGCTGGCCAACTATTTCCCCTGGTACGATCCGGGAACGTGGGAAACCGGGTGCACGTCAGGCGGTGATATCCCACGGGACGGCCCGTACCAATCGGACGATCCGGCCGTCATTGCCCGGCACATCGAACAGGCGCGCGCTGCCGGTTTGGATGGCTTCGCCGTCCACTGGTTCGCGCCCGGCGACCGAACGGACACGAATTTTAGGCAGGTGTTGAACCAGTCACCGGAAGGGTTTAGCGCCACGGTAACGTTTCTGTACCATATCCTGCCCGGCGCAAACCAGGCCGGGGTCGTCGAGGCATTGAGCCATATCGCGACTAACTATACCGGTCATCCCCGCTTTACCCGCCTGGGGGGAAAGCCGGTCATTATGTTCAGCGATATGTACCGCATCCCGAACGCGAACGGCGTGCGCCCGTCCTCCGATCAGGACGTGAGTACTGCCCTCGCCCGTTGGGCGGAGGTCCGGCAGGCAGTAGACCCCAACCATACAATGTGGTGGGTCGCCGAGGGATTGAAACCAGACTACCTGTCCATCTTCGATGGTCTCTACATCTATAAAATTGATCACGCCTGTTGCCCGGCTACGTTTGAGAAGGCCCCTCGATGGGCCGAATGGGTGCGCGCCTGGGAGCAACAAACCGGCGCGACCAAGCTCTGGGTGGGGACGGTCATGGCCGGGTGGAACGACTTGAACTCGGCCCAGGCACACTGTGCGGACTTGCGCGTCAGTTCCGAGCCGTTCGCCCGCGACCGACTGGGCGGCGATTACTACGCCCAGACGTGGCGGGCGGTTCTACCAACCCGACCGGACTTTATCCTGCTTCACTCGTTCAACGAGTGGGTTGAGGGTTCATACATCGAGCCGAGCCAATACTTCGGTGATTCTTACATTCAACAGACGGCAGTATGGGTACAACAGTTCAAAACACAACAACCGGCAAGCAGATAACTATGAAACAATCATCACTGGATCTCCCAATATCAGGGGATGCGGACGAGACCCTTCCCCAGGTGAAGGTATACACCGATGGCGGATGCGATCCCAACCCTGGCCCAGGCGGTTGGGGAGCAATCATCCAAGGCCACACACGTGAAAGTGGAGAGGGGTGGGAATGGATGCTCAGCGGCAACGCCTCCCAGACGACCAACAACCGGATGGAGCTTCAAGCGGCGGCGGCCGCCCTGGCGATCCTGGAGGGGATGTTGGGGCGCTGTGAAGTACATCTGTACACAGACTCTCGCTACCTTCAGCAAGGCATCACCCAATGGCTCGACCGGTGGATCGCGCAGGGATGGCGAACGACACAGGAAGAAGCGGTCAAGAATCAAGACCTGTGGCATCTCCTCGCCCGCCTGATCCAATCCCACGACGTGACCTGGCATTGGGTCCAGGGGCACGCCGGCGATCCGCTCAACGAGCGAGCCGATCGGTTGGCGACAGAGGCCCGCCGGGCTATAGCCACTACCGCCTCCGCCACGGACGTCCTCTCACCGGGTGTGTCCTTGGCCGCTGATCGCAGTCCGCACGTCGAGGTGTTTGTCAAGGCATCTTACCATACCGGCAAGCAGTGTGGTGGCTGGGGGGCTGTGCTGCGGGCCGGAGAACATACCCGCACGCTCAGCGGACATGGGAGGCAGACCAGCGCCAACGCGCTCCTCATCCAGGCCGCTACAGCGGCATTGAACGCCCTTAATAAGCCATGTACGGTCACCGTCTACTCCGATGCCAAATACCTGATCCTGGGAGCCTCGCGCTGGGTCGCCGGGTGGCAGGCGCGGGGCTGGCAGACGCGGGACGGGAAACCGGTCGCCAATCGAGCAGCCTGGGAGGCGCTGCTTCAGGCGGCTCGCCCCCATCGCATCACCTGGGTACAGGTACGCGCAGAACAAGAGATCCCTGCCGATCTGGTGTGGGCCGGTCAATTGGCGGTCGAGGCCAGCAGACAAAGCGTTTGTTCGGATGGGAATGCAAACAGAGAGGCGGGAGAACAATGATGAATCGTCGGCATCCGAAAGTGGAATCCCGTCGCCGGTTGGCGACTCTGCTTATCTTCGTTTTCATCATAGTGACCATCGTCGCTGTTGCGGGATGTACGCGTTCCCTGCCCGCTGACCAGCCGATCCCCACGCCTTTCCATTCATCTTCGTCTCCATCGCTTGCGGGGACGCCAGACGGTGAGGCACTCGCCTTCACTCACCTCACGCCCTCTCCGCCCCTGACAACGATACCGCCGATGGTACTTTCGCCTTCACCAGCCTATGCCGGGGTCTACGATGGCATACCCACGCCGAACCCCACGCCGGAGGGGTTCACCATGGGAAGTGGCCTGGAGACGTACACCGTGCAAGCCGGCCAGACGCTAGGATGGATCGCGCTGGTCTTTGGCTGCACTGTTGAGGAAATCGTGACCGCCAACCACTTGCCAGATGCCAACAGCATATCCGCCGGTCAGACTTTGGTCATCCCCGTCAACGCCTCCGAGGCCGGGCCGGACCACAAACTGGTCCCCGATAGCGAGATGGTCTACGGTCCAGCCTACATCCATTTCGATCTGGCGCATTTCATCACTGCTCAAGGGGGATACCTGGCAGGTTATACCGAGGAAGTCGAGGGTGTGACGCGCACCGGCTCACAGATCGTCCAGTTGGTGGCTCAGCGTTTCAGCGTGGGGCCACGAGTATTGCTGGCACTCTTGGAGCTCCAATCTGGATGGGTCACGCAGCCGCAGCCGGCCGCCGAGACGCTGGTCTATCCATTGGGCTACGTGCAGGACTATCACGAAGGCCTTTATGCACAGTTGAGTTGGGCCGCGCTCCGGCTCAATGATGGTTACTACGGTTGGAAGTGGGGCGGGTGGGCTACGGTGCGTCTGGCGAGCGGTTCGCGGATCGGTATCGCGCCCACACTCAACCCGGGCAGCGTAGGCGTACAGAATTGCCTGGCGCAGTTGGCCCCTGACCAGGAAACGTGGGAGTGGATGGTCGGGCCGGAGGGATTCTCGGCCACCTACCGGCGCTTGTTTGGCGATCCTTTTGCCTATGCCGTCGAACCACTGACGCCCCCCGACCTGGTACAGCCGCCGTTATCGTTGCCGTGGAAGACGGGCACGACCTGGTACTTCACGGGCGGTCCCCACGGCGGATGGGGGGACAGTCCCGACCGGGCGGCCCTCGACTTCGTGCCAGGAGATCGCCAACTGGGATGCTCTCCATCGAGTCAGTGGGCAGTGGCGGCAGCTAGTGGTCAGGTGCTACGCAGCGAAAACGGAGAGGTGATCCTCGATCTGGATGGGGATGGGTTCGAGCAAAGCGGTTGGGTGTTGCTCTACCTGCACACGTACTCTGAAGGGCGGGTACCGGTGGGCAGCTACGTGCAGACAGGGGATACCATCGGCCGGCCTTCCTGCGAGGGTGGATACTCGACGGCCACGCATCTCCACTTTGCCCGTCGCTACAATGGAGAATGGATCCCGGCCGGCACCGGCCCGGTTCCAATGGTTCTCTCCGGGTGGGTAGCGCACCAGGATATGATGCCCTACGAAGGCACCCTGACGCGCGGCGACCAGGTGCGGACGGCCTGCGAGTGCTGGGAGGACGACTACAACGGATTAACAGCAGACGAGGCCACCGACGGGTAAATACCAGGGCGCATATCCATTATCAGTACTTGGAAAAACTGGCTCTACACGGATTCGAGGGGTAGAGACGAGCCTCCCGCAGGATGAGGACACCTGATCCCTGGTAAACTGCCCCGTTTGCCGCAGTTTCTGCGGCGGCCAAGCCTGTATGAACCTGCGGGAGGCTGGTTGACCCGGAAAACTGAGCCGTGGGACAGGCTTTCTAGCCTGTCAGCAGTGTGAGACAGGCTTTCTAGCCTGTCAACAGCCTGGAAAGGCTGCCTCGCCACCAAAATTCTCAAATACTGATTATGCACTGATGACCGAGACGCCGGTCTGGGTCTGGATCTCTTCGATCAATCTAGCCAGGGTATCCGGGTCGAGATAGGCAGTCTCCGGCTTGGGGCGGCCCAGAACGAGCACAGACGGCCGCATTTCCTGCAAGTAGGCGATCAACTCATCACGAAATCGCCCCTTGCGCACGGCGAAATCGGCCTCTACCCCTTGCTTCTGGGCCTGCTCAACCAGGGTGAGCATAATGAACTCGCCCATCTTGCGCATCTCTTCGGCGGCCAGGTCTGTGCGAGCACCCATCAAAGCGTGACGCATGAACTCCAGGTCAGCGATGTACAAGAAGGTGAGCGGTTCCCCGCGCTCACGGGCAGTCGCGATTGCGGCGGCCACTGTCGGTTCACTCCCCTGACCACCTCGGGTGGCACAAACGACGCCTCTGTCGCCGATGGGATGTGCCTCTGTTCGGTTTTTCTCGTCGAATACCTCCATGTCTCTACTCCTAGAAGTGAAACAATAGCCACAGCATACCTACCGTAACGGTCAGGATCATCGAAGGCAAGCCATAGCGCATAAAGTCTTTGTACGAGATCGGATAACCGGCCCGCTCGGCGATGCCGGCAGTCACCAGGTTGGCCGACGCGCCGATCAACGATCCGTTCCCGCCCATGGCAGCGCCAATGGAGAGCGCGTAGAATAACATGTAGTTTTCTGCGCCAGGCAGATGACGGGTCAGATAAGCCACGACCGGTAACATCGCTGCTGTGAATGGGATGTTTGCCACCACCATAGAAAGTAACGCGGCGGCATACGTCAGCAAGACGACGGTAAACGTCAAGTGTTCACCTACCAGGTTCCCTAAGGCCGTGGCGATCTGCCCAATGAATCCCACCTCTTCCAGTGCTCCCACACAGACGAACAGCCCAATGAAGAACAGCAACGTAGTCCAATCAACAGAGACAAGGATCTCATCCACATTGGGCCGAATCCACACCAACAACAGAATCGCTCCAATCAGCGCTGTGACGGCCGGTCCGAGATGAATTCGTTCCCCCAGGACAAACAGGACAAGCATACCGATAAACACGACCCCGGCTTTGCGTAGTTCCACCGGTCGGGTGATACGAGCATTCTCGGCCAGTTTCTCCTCCAGCGTGGCCGAGAGCGCCGTCCCCACGGAACGGTACTCTTTCCGAAACACGATCTGCACGTAAGCGATCAGGACCACGTGGGAAAGTAGCACACCGGGTGTCAGGTTGCGCAGGAAATCACTGAAAGAGAGATTGGCATAGGAGCCGATCAGGATGTTGGTCGGTGTACCGACCATTGTGGCGATACCCCCCACGTTGGAGGCCAATACCTCTGGGATCAACAACGCCAGGGGGTTCAGTTGCAGGGCCAACGCGATCTGCAGGCTGATCGGCGTCATCAGCAACATCGTCGTTACGTTGTCCAGTAGGGCGGAGGCCAGCCCTGTCAGACTCATCAGGACAATCGAAAGGAGCCAGACCCGCCCCTGGGCAATGCGATACGCCCAATACGACAACCATTGGAAGATGCCCGTTCCTTCCACGACGCTGATTACGATCATCATCCCCAGAACCAGGAAAAAGACCTCGAAGTTGATATACTGAAGCGCCCGCTCGAAGTCCAGGATAAAGAAGTCGGAATTGATAGGAGCACCGATGTAGCTCACCAGGAAGATGACCGCCATTCCCAACAGGGCGGAAAGTGTGTTGTGCAACTTCTCTAAAGCGATCAGTATCAACAGTCCCACGAATGTGGATACGGCGACCCAGAAACCAATCGTCACCCGGCGCTGCATCTGCACATCGGGGATGAACAGATACCCGCTCTCGCCTCCGCTTCCCTGGAGTTGACGGAGCGCGTGGCTGTCACCAATCCATTCCCAATCGTGGAAGTGAGGCCGCCGAATATGCACCCGTAATTCCCGTTGCGGCACCCGCTCCAGAATGACCAAGAAGGAACCATCGGCATTGCTTTCGGCCTCCCCGATGAGGTCGTTTCCGTCCCAAACGGACACTTGAGCGTGATACACCGGCTCGCCGTGAGAGTCCAATAGCCGCCCCCCGATGGTTGGACGAGGGTCGGCGGCCAGCACATCTCTGGGGAGGCCTAAGCAGAGGAAAAGGGCCAACACCAACGAAATAGTCAAAATCCAGACCGCGTGTTTGTGCAAAGTACCTCCTCCTAGACTTCCATTTCACAATTGGTTACTACTTTGACAATTCAAATGGGTGCGTTTCATTTCAGTTGGAAAGTGGACAACCCTCCCGCAGGTTGCCATTTTCGATACCAAAACACTCGGTTCCTGAGAAACGGTTGGGCACCCCCTCGGCTCGGCAAGGTCTCTGACCGCAGC
>CAZXVB010000151.1:0-7093 GCA_964643875.1 uncultured Anaerolineales bacterium
ATTTGCCATCTCTATTGAATTGTAGTACACTCCTTTCATCAATCACATTTATGGAGGATTTGGTATGCCCAAAACGAAAGTTCGAACCGCACAGCGTCTTCTGTCTGGCAATGAGGCAATCGCATTGGGAGCATGGGAAGCCGGCGTGCGCTATGCCGCCGCCTATCCTGGTACGCCTAGCACGGAGATTTTGCCCGCTCTGGCCCAATACGCCGGTGTACGGGCAGAATGGGCCTCCAACGAAAAGGTGGCGTTGGATAGTGCCGTGGGGGCCTCCTTCGCCGGTGGGCGTGCTCTGGCTGCAATGAAGCACGTAGGGGTCAATGTTGCTTCCGACAGCCTGATGACGCTCTCCTACACCGGTGTGGGGGCCGGTCTGGTGCTGGTCAGCGCCGACGATCCTGGCGCGTTCAGTTCACAGAACGAGCAGGACAACCGGCACTATGCCCGCTTCGGCAAGTTCCCGTGCCTTGATCCATCCGACAGCCAGGAGGCAAAGGATTTCACCCGTATGGCATTCGACTTGAGCGAACAGTTCGACACCCCGGTGATGCTTCGCTCGACGACGCGCCTCTCGCATTCTAAAGGGGCCGTCGAGATCTCGATGCCGGACGCTCCCCGGGAGATCACCCCACTGCCGCCATTTGAACGTCATCCTCGTAAGTATGTGATGATCCCCGCGCATGCTCGTCTCCGTCACCCGGAAGTCGAGAAACGAATCCAGGCCATCGCCGAATACGCAGAGACCTGTCCCTTCAACCGAGTAGAATGGGGGGACCGACGTATTGGGGTCATCAGTTGTGGTGTGGCGTATCAATACGCTCGTGAGGTCTTCGCCGGTTTCTCGTTCCTGAAACTGGGAATGACCTACCCGTTGCCTCAAGGAATGATCCGGGATTTCGCCGCTGAAGTCGAGACGTTGGTCGTTATAGAGGAACTCGACCCCTTCATCGAGGAACAGGTTCGCGCAATGGGGTTGACGGTGATTGGCAAGCAGTTCTTCCCGGCCACCGGGGAGTTGACCTTGGGCCGTGTTCGGGAGGGGGCTATTCAGGCCGGGTTGCCCGTGGTCCGGCCAGAGCTGCAACCGGAGACCGATTCTCCTGCGCTGACCATTCCGCCGCGTCCGCCGGCGATGTGCCCCGGTTGTCCCCACCGCGCCGTCTATTTCGCCCTGCGCAAATTGAATATGTTGGTCTCCGGCGACATCGGTTGCTATGCCATCGGCGTATTGCCTCCCTTCGAGAAAACGGACATGCTGATCTCGATGGGAGCCAGCATCGGTATGGCCCATGGGGCCAAGCAGGCCGGCAGCCCCGACAAGATCGTAGCCACCATCGGCGATTCTACCCTGTTCCACGCCGGCCTGCCGGAATTGGCCAGCACCATCTACAATAACGGTGCAGTCTGTACGCTGATTCTGGACAATGGCACAACAGCGATGACCGGTGGCCAAGACAACCCAGCCACCGGCGTAACACTCCAGGGAGAGAGTACCCAGGCGATTGACATCGAGGCGACTGTGCGGGCGATGGGCGTACAGGATGTATGGGCAGTGGATGCTCTGGATGTCAAGGGCGTTGAGCAAGCCATCAAAGAAGCAACAGCCATCGAAGACCGCCCTACGGTGGTGGTTGTCAATGGAGCCTGCGTCTTTACACCCCAATTCCACCGTCGTCCGGTCGTTGAAGTGGACCCCGATGTATGCAATGGGTGCGGCTTCTGTTTCCGCGTTGGTTGCCCGGCGATCCTGAAATCCACCGAGATAGACGCCAAGACCAAACGGCCCAAAGCGCAAATTGATCCGCTTTTGTGTACCGGCTGTACTGTCTGCCTGCAAGTATGCCCTCGCAATGCCATGTACCAGGTACACGAAGAGGAGGCCTAAGATGGATACGGTGAAAACGATGCAAGCGATGCAAGCAATGAAAACCATCAACTTCTTACTGGTTGGCGTTGGAGGGCAGGGAATTTTGACCGCCTCCGACATCGTCGCCGAGGTTGGCTTGCAAGGAGGATACGACGCCAAAAAGTCCGAGGTGCACGGCTTTTCACAGCGAGGGGGCGTAGTCGAGAGCCACGTTCGCTGGGGAAAGCAGGTCGCTGCTCCAACTGCGGAAAAGGGCACTGTAGATTTCCTGGTCGCGACGGAAATGCTGGAGGCCGCTCGCTGGATCGAGTGGCTGCGGCCCGGAGGCACTGTGCTGATCAACGAACAACACATCGCACCTATGTCGGTCACTGTGGGGGATGCTACCTACCCATCCAACGAGGAAATCCTGGCCGTCGTGCAGGCGCACACCGACGACGTTTCCACAATTCCCGGCTTGGCGACCGCGGAGCGTCTGGGCAACACCCGACTGGCCAACACCGTCCTCATCGGCGTCCTTTCCACCCGCCTGGACGTTCCGCCCGAGACCTGGGTGTCGGTCATCGAGCAGCGCGTACCGCCCAAATACACCGACCTGAATCGTCAGGCGTTCTGGGAAGGGCGGCGCTTGTCCGAGCCGCGTTCGTAGCACCCTTTCGATCATATTAGATGAGTGAAGTATACATCTTCGACGGGCATAACGACACCATCACCCGGCTGCTTCCAATGGGGGCAGCCGGGTTGGACGGTTTCCGGAATGGCCGGTCGGACATTCATCTGGACCTTCCCCGCGCCCGGGCTGGCGGGTTGCGGGGAGGGATGTTCGCCATCTGTGTCCCTTCAAAAGCAGCTGACGGGGGCGAATTTTCTCCTCAGCCCATTCTCGCTGCGGAAGGGTACGAGATTCCCTTCGCCCCCCCTTGCGACCCGTCCGACGCCCAGCGCTTCACCATCATTGCGATGGGGAAACTGTTCCGCTTGATCGAGGCCAGCGGGGGTGAAATGCGCCTGGCCCGCACGGCTGACGAAGTGGCCGCCGCTTTTCGAGAAGGCACCCTGGCCGTGGTGCTCCACTTTGAGGGAGCAGAAGCGATTGATCCTGATCTAGATGCGTTGCACGTTTTCTATGCGGCCGGGTTGCGCTCTCTGGGGATCGTATGGAGCCGTCCCAATGCGTTTGGATACGGTGTTCCATTTCGACTTCCAGCTTCGCCCGACATCGGGCCAGGCCTGACACCAGCCGGTCAGGAACTGGTGCGGGCCTGCAATCACCTGGGCATACTGATCGACCTGGCTCACTTGAACGAGCGGGGATTCTGGGACGTGGCGGAACTTTCCACCGCGCCCCTGGTCTCGACCCATAGTGCTGCCCATGCTTTGTGCCCCTCGGCCCGCAATCTGACGGATGTCCAGTTGGACGCGATCGGCGCATCGGGCGGTGTGGTGGGGATCACGTTCCACGTGCCCGATCTACGCACCGACGGTCGCTTCGACCCGCATACACCGTTGGACGAGATCGTGCGCCACGTGGAGTACGTCGCCCGGCGGATTGGCGTGGCGCACGTGGCCCTGGGTTCGGACTTCGACGGCGCCCTGATCCCCACCGCGGTGGGCGACGTCGCCGGTCTTCCTCGGATTGTCGAGGCGTTGCGGGAACACGGCTTCGACGATTCGGAGATACGCCAGATCGCCCACGAGAACTGGCTGCGCGTTCTGCAACAGACCTGGCGGTCGTGAAAGAAAAATAACAGGTCCCATTTCCCACTTTTCCTATTGTGCAACAACTCTATTGAAAGTTCCCCTGTCGGCCTACAACCATCTGCTGATGCATTGAGCAGTCGCTACGTCCCGCTGTAGCGCGGTCGGGAGATTGTGTCCACAGCGGGAAGATGCAAACCCGCACCCGACCACGGCAGAAAATCAGGAGGTTACGTTACGGAGGTCACGTTACGATGAGTGATGCCACACCTTTACCCACGTACCAGGATACCGGCTACAAAATCATTGTCCGTGTCATTCGCCAGGAGGGGCACTGCGCCGCCGGTCATCAACTGGGAGATGAGGTGATCTTCGACGGGCAGACCATCCAGGGCAAAATTTGTCTCCATGCCTTGTACAGCTTCCTGCCCAAGGTGTTTGCTATGCGCTATGGAGCCGACTTCCCCTGGTTGAAGGACCCTGATGTAGCGACCCATGCCTGCCCGGATGCCTGGAACCCGGTGGTGTTCGAGATCCGTCGTATTCACGAGTGAGCATAGGGTACAATTGATAGGAGTTGGCCGCCATTTTGACCCTCCCGCAGGTTCAGAAACGGTTGGGGGGCATTTTGTGCCCTGATGTGGGGCTATACACGAACCTGCGGGAGGGTTACCGATCAATATGTCGGGTAGTGAATTGCACAATGTGAAAAGCCCCACTTGGGACACAGATGAACACTGATTTTATACCGAAAGGAATGCGCGGCTACCGGGTTGGATTTTCGTCCCTGCGACTGACATAATATGCGGATGCGATGTAAATTGTTGTGCGTGTAGATACGAAGCGGCGAAGTAGGACCTCTCTGGGCATCCTACTGTTGATCCTGGGCTTGGCTGGCTGGTTACGGTTGAGCGGCCTGAATTGGGATGGCGGTATCGGTGCCCATCCCGATGAGCGATATGTGGTAGGCGTCGCCGAGGAACTGCACCATTCCGGCCGAGCTAATCCGTTTGCAGTGGCCCCAGACTATGCGTATGGTCATCTGCCTCTGTATGTGTTGATAGGGGCGATGGCCTTTTTCCCCGATTTGGACCCCTTATTGATCGGGCGGGCGCTGGCGGCGTTGTTCGACCTCGGTACGGTTGGAATGGTCTTTCTGCTGGGGAAGCGCCTCTACGGAGAGCGGGTCGCCTTATGGGCGGCCCTGGGCATTACCGTAACCGTCCTGCACATCCAACAGGCCCACTTCTACACCGTTGATGGGCCGGGGACTTTTTGGACGACAGTCACATTGTGGTTCGCCGGGCAATGGGCTGAGAGAGGGCGGTGGCGTGACGCTGTGCTGACGGGAAAGTGTGCCGGTCTGGCAGTGGGCACGAAAGCCGATGCCCTCCTGTTGGGACTGCCCATCGCGGCGGCCTGCTTGCTTGCCCCGGTGCGCAGCCGTAGAGCGCGGTGGGGGATGGCCGGGTTGGCGAGCCTGTCCGCCCTGCTGGCGTTTGGCGTTAGCAACCCTTATGCGTTGATCTCGTTTGGGACGTTATGGCGAAATCTGACCCGGCAGACTAACATCGTGGGTGGGGCATTGGACGTGCCCTACACACGTCAGTTTCACGCCCGCTGGCCGTACTTCTATCAGATGGTACAGTTATGTCGTTGGGGGATGGGGTGGCCTCTGGGCATAGCGGCCTTGAGTGGGCTGGGGTATGGGATATGGCGGGCGGTCCGCCGTCCGCCACAGGCGGGCGAGTGGGTGCTGTTGACCTGGTTGCTGCCAGGCCTGGCGTTCGTGGGGGGGCTGTATGCCAAGTTTCCCCGCTATTTGTTGCCTTTCACGCCTTGGCTGGTGCTCCACGCGGCGCGTGGGCTGTATACTCTCAGAAAGCGTTGGCACAGAGTGGGAGCCGTTGTATGTGGGGTAGTGTTGGCCTCGGCGTTGGCGCGCAGCATTGCTCTGATGGGACTCTATCGCCAGCCGCACCCCTGGCAGGCCGCGTCGGCCTGGTTCGATGAGCATGCGCCGCCCGGCGCGATGATCGCCGTAGAGGAGTGGGACCAACCGTTGCCGGTGGGAGCTGTGGAACGTGGGTATACCCTGCGGGCCTTGCCGGTCTTCGACGAGGAAAGTTGGGCCAAGTGGGAGCGGATCAACGGAGCGTTGGCCTCGGCGGACTACCTGGTGGTGGCCAGCCGACGGGGATATGGAGCGCTGTCCAGGTGGGCGGATCGGTATCCGCGCACGGCGGCCTACTACCGTGCGCTGTTCGACGGCGAGTTGGGTTGGCGACCGGTGGCCTGTTTTAGCCGGGAAGCGCATTTGGGGCCGCTGGTATTGCAGGACGATCCGACGGTGGAGTTGGGATTCTCTTTACCTCCGGCATGTGAGACGTCGGGGTGGGTATGGCGATTGGGAGAGCTAGACGAGAGTTTTGTGGTCTATGATCATCCGCGAGCGATCATCTTCGCGCGGTAGAGGTGGCAGTGTATCCCTCGGATTAGCTACCTCATACACCCAGTTCCACGGCTACACCTGGTCGTCCGACGGCTCACAAACCGCCTTCAGCGCGTGCCTGCTCGGCAGTCCGGACAGGTGCGAAGAGCTATACGTGGCCGATCTGGACAATGGGGCCGTTGTGCGACTCCCCCGCCAGGGTGAAAACCACCACCCGCTGGTCCCGGCCTGGTCGCCGAACGGCGAGTAGATTGCCTACCACGACTCCGGCGCACTGTCGGTGGCCCGGCCCGACGGCACTGGTCACCGCGAGATCGTGCCGCCCCCCTATTGCCCCATCAACATCGCCTGGTCGCCGGATAGTCAGCGGCTGGCCTGGTTCGCCCACTGGTGTGACGAAGAAGAGACCTCCCCCACCCTGCTGCTGATCGTCAATTTCGACGGCAGCGACAGACGGCTGCTGTGGACGCGGGACGACGTCAATCCGCACGGCAGCGACGTCGCCTTTAGCCCCGATGGTACATACCTGACCGTGCGGTTCGACGATGGGAGCGTGTACCGGGTCAATCCAGAGTGCGAACCCGGGCCAGACGGCTGCGACGAATCGTCCCGAACGGAGATGGACGACTTTCCGGAGCACTGGCTACACAGCTACTGGCCACAGTGGGATGGGGAAGCGGCCGCTACGCCAACGCCGAGATAAAGGACACCGACAACGGTGATGTTGACGAGAGTGGCGACGGGGTAACGGGATTTTTGACGTTTTTTTGACGAGAGGCTTTCATACTAAAAACGTTACTTTCGGGCCAGCGGTTGAAACCGCGCCTGATGAGAACACATCGCTGGCACAGTCAGGAGACCGACCAGAGCGCTCTTTTTTGCCTGCCAGGGCCGGTCTCCCGACACCGCCTGTTCCACGGCGGTGTGGCCGATAACAAGCCCCATTTGTTCTGGCTTGGCCAGGTTAGGATGGATTTCGCAATGAAAATGAAAGTTGTGTTTTTACGGATGCTTCTCATACATGGAACAACAAGCCGTCGGCCTCCAACCAGGGCGATCCATCGTCCGGTTAC
>CAZXVB010000152.1:0-7082 GCA_964643875.1 uncultured Anaerolineales bacterium
CGTCTCTCCCTATTCTACCACTTCTCCCCTACGCAAAAAAGTGACGGACACCCGGTAACTGTTCAGGCTACTTCTTTAGCGATTGAAATTGCCTCTGGAGGCATTGAGGTAAAAGTGACACGCCCATCTTCCCAATGCTCGCAGCCCTCGTTTGCCCTAATGCCTCTGGAGGACTTGCAGCTGCGTGGACGCGCCTGTCCATGCAGGTGAACAGCCAGCTTTAGCTCCTCAGGCGCGGTTTCAACCGCTGAAACGGATGAAAAATCGCTTGCATTTGTGCTACCTGCAGGTATAATGGAAGCCTGGGTAATGGGAGGACACAGTATATGCTAAAAGGGTTATTCCGTAAAATTATCGGCGATGCCGACCAACGCCAGATTGCCCGATTGCAGATAGTCGTTGAGCAGATCAACGCCCTGGAGCCGGAGTTCGAGGCTTTGAGCGACGATCAATTGCGCGCTAAGACCGACACGTTCCGGTCGCGCCTGGCGCAAGGAGAGACCCTCGACGATCTGCTGGTCGAGGCGTTCGCAGCAGTACGTGAGGCGGCCAAGCGAACCATCGGCATTCGGCACTACGATGTGCAGTTGATCGGAGGGGCGCTGCTCCACCAGGGCAAGATCGTCGAGATGAAAACCGGCGAAGGGAAAACGCTGGTCGCTACATTGCCGCTCTATCTGAACGCTCTGGCCGGGCATGGGGCACACCTGGTCACCCCGAACGATTATTTGTCAAAGGTGGGTGTCCAGTGGATGGGACCGATCTACCACGCGCTGGGGCTTACCGTGGGCGTAATTCAATCTTCCGCTGCCGATCCCAACCGGGGGTCGTTTGTTTTCGACCCGACGTACCCCTCGGCGGATGACCGCTTTCTCAGCCTCCGCCCCGTCACCCGCCGGGAAGCGTATCAGGCCGACATCACGTATGGAACTAACAATGAGTTCGGTTTCGATTACTTACGGGACAATATGGTACACGACTTGAGCGAGTGTGTCCAGCGGGAACTGCACTATGCCATCATTGACGAGGTAGACAATATCCTGATTGACGAGGCCCGAACGCCGTTGATCATCTCCGGGCCGGCGGAGGAATCATCTGAACTCTACCGCCGATTTGCAAAAATCGTCCGCCGCCTCCAGCCCAGCAGCCGGGAAAGTGTGGAATTGGAGGCCCCGGACGGCGACTATGTGTTGGACGAAAAGACCCGTGTCGTCACGTTGACAGAACGGGGTGTCGAGCGGGTCGAAAAGATGCTGCCAGAAATCGGCGCGGATGAAAGTTTGTACGATTCCAAGCATGCCCATATGCTCCCCTATCTGGACAATGCCTTGCGTGCTTACGTCGTCTACAAGCGGGACCGGGATTACATCGTCAGTGACGGTGGTGAAGTTATCATCGTGGACGAGTTTACCGGCCGGTTGATGTATGGGCGGCGTTTTTCGGAGGGGCTGCACCAGGCCATTGAGGCGAAAGAAGGAGTGGAGGTCCAGCGGGAAAGTCTGACCTATGCCACTATCACCTTCCAAAACTACTTCCGCATGTATGAGAAGCTAGCCGGGATGACCGGGACGGCCAAGACGGAAGAGGAGGAATTCCAGCGTATCTACAATCTGGATGTGGTCGTTTTGCCAACCCACGTTGAATATCGAGCGACCTATGGCGACTTAACCGCCGTTGATTTGCCGGTGGAGGAATTGGATAATGTGGTGTTCGCCGGCGTATTGGATTATTACCTGGATATGTTGGGGAACAAGGGGCCGGTTCAGGTCACTGTGTATCGTCCGCGAGATGCTCCGGAAAGAAACGGCGACGGCGACGGCGCGCACATTGAGCAGTACTTTAAGCGTCTCGATCTGCCCGATGTGATCTACGGAGCGGAAAAAACTAAGTTCCGGGCCGTTGTTGAGGAGATCGAGCGCTTGTATGAAAGCGGCCGGCCGGTATTGGTGGGCACGATTGCCATCGAGACATCGGAGCGGCTTTCCAGAATGCTCAAGCGGAAGAGAATCCCTCACCAGGTCCTCAACGCCAAACACCACGAAAAGGAAGCGGTCATCATTGCCCAAGCTGGCCGTTCAGGAGCCGTGACGATTGCGACCAACATGGCCGGCCGAGGTGTGGACATCAAGTTGGGTGGAGACCCGGAGGGCATCGCCCGCGAGCGTCTGCGTCGCAAGGGGTTCGATCTGACGCAGATTCCACAATCCGATTGGAACCGGGTGGTGGAAATGGCACGGCGCGGTCAGGACGCACACAGTGTCTCCACAGAGCCATGGGTGGATGTCTTGCTGGAGGCCATCGCCGATTGTGCTGCCGATCAGCGCCGGGTCCTTTCCCTGGGGGGGCTGCACATCCTGGGCACCGAACGGCACGAAGCTCGTCGGATTGATAACCAGCTCCGGGGGCGAGCGGGTCGCCAGGGAGATCCCGGCTCATCCCGTTTCTACATTTCTCTTGAAGACGATCTGATGCGTCGCTTTGGTGGTGAGCGGGTACAGAACTTGATGGGACGGCTGGGAATGGGGGACGATACGCCCCTCCAACATAGTTGGTTGGATAAGACTATCGAATCGGCGCAAATGCGGGTGGAAGGATACAACTTCGACATCCGCAAGCACGTGTTGGAATATGATGACGTGGTCAACAAGCAACGAGAGGTGATATACGCCCAGCGGCGGCAGGTTCTCTCGGCCCGCGATCTACGCGATCAGGTATTGCGAATGGTGAACGAGGAGATTCAGCGGCTCATTGGCACCCATACGGCCAGTATGGACCCTGAGGAGTGGGACCTGTACGGGCTGTATGCCGAGTTGCGCATGTTTTTCCCGTTGCCCCCCAATTTCCATTATCAGCAGTGGAATGGCTTGACACCCGACGAGATCGAAGCGCAGTTGATGAAAATTGCCGAGCGCACCTATGATGAGATCAACCGTGTCTTGGGTCGTGATTTGTACCGCCAGTTGTTGCGTGAGGATGTCACCCTGGCGGCGCTGGCGCAGAGCAGCCGGGCCGCTGAACGATTGATCTACGAACGGGTAGTCGAGAGCTTGGGGCGGGCACCGACGACGGATGAGGCGGAGCAGCCAATGCGCCGGTTGGCGGATCACATCAAGGCGCACATTGAGACCGCTGTGTTGGATGCGTATCGTCTGGTGCGGGATCGTTCCTTGATGTTACGGGCTGTGGACGGGTTGTGGGTCCGTCACCTGACCGATCTGGAAATCCTGCGCGAAGGGATCGGGTTGCGGGCTTACGGACAGCAGAACCCGCTGGTGGCATACCGTAAAGAGGCTCACGAAATGTATACAGCGCTGATGGAGCGTATTCAGGAGACCATCGCACGTTCCGTCTACCTGGTGCCGCGGGGAAGTATCGGCACACGGTCTCCTGCTTCCATTCGTTTCCGTCGCGCTGGCGTCCCCCGGTCGGCCGGCACATCTCGCGGCTCGTCCCGCTCGAGCGCTCCTTCGGCGGGATCAGATCGCCGGCTGGGGCGTAACGATCCATGTTGGTGTGGAAGCGGGAAGAAGTATAAGAACTGCCATATGCGGCAGGACATGGAAGCAAAGCGGGGAGCGACTCAGGTCGGTCCCGCTCAACAACAGCAGACAAGTGGACGCCGCACGCGTTCACGCAGACGGCGGTAGCTTGCCCGGATGGTGGGCGGCCATCGTATATCACTTGTAGGGGCAAATTCGGAGGAATTGCGTATGGAGAATGGTCTTGATTTGACAAGCCGCTTGATGGCCGATATGAGTCCTCGTCTATTGAAGTTCTTGCAGACGAAAGTAAATTCCTTTGTCAAATGGGATTTGATTCGTTTCTTCTACGACAATCCCCACACCACGGATACCGCGGAAAACATCGCCCGATACGCCGGCCGAAGTGTGGAAACGATCCGCACGGAGTTGGCAGAGTTGGCCCAGGATGGCGTTCTGGGGGAGAGCCGATTGGGAGATATGATTGTTTACTCATTGGCTAATGATGCGCAAACCTACGAGCTGTTAGAAGAATTTGTAAAGGCTTCCGAGGATCGTCAGTTCCGGGTCAAGGTGATCTATCACATTATCCGGGGGGCTCGTTAGAGTGAAGGATGGGGGCAGTATCAGGCGGGGATGCCTCTGTCATACTGAGCTTTATAGAGAGGATAAGGAGGAACTATGAACAGGGTCAAAACGGGCATCCCGGGCCTGGATGACATGTTACGGGGGGGCTTTTTACCACAAACAGCCAACCTGGTGGAAGGAGCACCTGGCACCGGCAAGACGACATTGGGAATGCAGTTCATCTATCACGGCATTGTGGCTTGTGAAGAGCCAGGAGTGATCTTGACCTTCGAGGAGTTTCCACAACAATATTACAACGATGCGGCCAGTTTTGGCTGGGACTTCCGCCAAATGGAGCAGAAAGGTAAGTTGCGGATCGTTATGACCAGCCCAGAGGTCAGCAAAGCGGACCTGGAAGAGGTGGGGGGGCGGATCGAACAGATGGTGCAAAAGATCGGTGCCCGCCGGATATTGATTGATAGCCTCTCTCACTTCGAGCGTCTGAACCGTGCCCCCCATCAATTGCGTTCTGTCATTTATGGCTTTGTGAACGCGCTAAAACGAGAAGGGTTGACGGCTGTACTCACCCGGGAGAATACCGCTCTGCTTGGCGAAATGGATGGAGATGATGATGGTCTTCCATTTATAGCCGATTCGTACATCTTGCTTCGATATGTGGAGATAGAGAGCCGCATTCAAAAGGCGCTGCTGGTCCTCAAAATGCGTGGTAGTGACCACGATAAGGATATCCGGCAGTTCGAGATCACTGCCCGCGGTATTGAAGTACGTGCGCCTTTCGAAGGTCACGAAGGATTGTTGAGCGGTAGCCCACATCGGATGATGGATTCGTTCGTGCAGGCTTTTGTCCGTCGTTAGCGTTCGGAAACTGGGATCAACGATTTCTATGCAAGCTATTTCTTCTGTGTTGACCATCTATACCTGGTTGGGGGTGGGAGTACTCATCTTTTTCCTAGGGCGGATCGCCTATTTCTACGAAAAAACCTCCGGGCAATCAACCGGCTATTATTTTTTGGGGCTGCCAACCCTGGTCTTGATGCTGGGGGCTGGCTGGTATCTCGTCCATAATGTGGATTTCACCGGAGAGCCAACGGGCGATCTGCTGTTGCTGGTAGGAGGGGGGCTACTGAGCTTTTTCGGGGCCAGGTTAGAGAAGATTATGACCGGAGAACAGCGATGATTGTGATTACCACGCCGCTGGGAGCCATTGGGCTACTGGCCCTGGTGCACCTGGGGATGCTGTTTGCTAACTTTAGCCGTCGGTTGGGATCGGTTACTAAAATGGCCCGGCGGTACGTCTGGTTCGTGTGGGCCAATTATCTGATAGCGCTGGCTGCTGTCAGCCAGATAATACGCGGTATTGCCGCACTAGCGCCAGAAAAGGCCTGGCCGATATTGCTGGCCCCCTGGTTTCCATTGGTCACTTTTCATATTCCGCTGGCCATTGGTATTACACTGGATCTGTGGATGGTGTGGTACTATTGGGGATGGATCTGGCGGGAAAAAGTCGCGTAAAAATGACAGAGAACATCCATTACCGAGACTGGAGTCTGGCAAATTTCAAAAGGCTTAATAATTTTTACATAGGACGCAGATTAACGCAGGCTACGCACGCAGATTTCTTAAGATATTTAATGCTCATCTGCGAAAATCAGCGTTCATCTGCGTCCTGGATAAATTTGCCAGGGTTCAGACCGAGGATAATTCGATACCTGAGTACAGGGCCATAGATTGAGTCAACACCGGGTTGATGAATATGGATAAACAGGATAAACAAGATCAATTTCAACGGATATCTAGTTTGCATGCACAACTATATGCTCTCCCAAAGGTGGATCTGCATCGTCACCTGGAGGGGTCGTTGCGGCTCAAGACCCTGTCGGAGATCGCTAAAGACCACGGTATTGACTTGCCCAGTTACGACATCGAGTATCTCCGTCCGCTGGCGACAGTTGTTACCGATGAACGTCCCGATTTCCATCTATTCCTGGCAAAGTTTGCGTTTTTGCGACGTTTTTATCCCAATCAGGGGGCCGTGGAACGAGTGGCCAGTGAAGCCGTCGCCGACGCGGCGGCTGACAACATCAAGTATCTCGAACTGCGTTTCAACCCCGTAGCGCTCTCTCGCCAACAGGGCTTTCACCTGGATGATGCTGTGACGTGGGTCTGTCGAGCGGTGGAGAAGGCTCAACAGGAACATGATATTTGGACACGTCTGATTCTCCAGATTGGTCGAGATGAAGACCTGAACACGGCAACCGAGATTCTGGAAATTGCCTTGGCCCATCGTGCAGATGGAGTTGTCGGAGTGGATCTGGCCGGTGATGAAGTGAGGTATTCGGCTCGTCGCTTTGCTCCCATCTTCCAGCGTGCCAGGGAGGAGGGGCTGGGCGTGACCGTCCACGCAGGTGAAGCTGGTGGCGCGGAAAATGTGCGGGAGGCGATCCTGTTGCTGGGAGCACAGCGAATTGGACACGGCGTGCGCTCGATCGAAAACTCCGATGTGGTCCATATCATCCGTAACCACGGGGTTACCCTGGAGGTGTGTCCTACCAGCAACCTGCAGACGGCTGTGGTTTCCAGGGTCTGGCAGCACCCCTTGGCGGATTTGTTGGCCTTGAATCTTCGGGTAACGATTAACACGGATGACCCCAGTGTCAGCGATACCACGTTGACAGATGAATATATGACGGCGATGTTGGGCATGGGCATTACCATGGAACAGATTCGGCATATGATTCTACTGGGAATAGCTGGGGCGTTTCTGCCCCCGGATGAGAAAAAGACCTTGGCAGAGCGGTTCCATCGGGAACTGAAGGCTCTCCGCTCGTAGTAGGCGCTTCAGCGCTCTCTCCTTAACCGGTTGCGGTCGGGGATGTGCGACGCCCCTCTCCACGCAAGTGGACAACCGGACAAAAGCAGGCGCAGTTTCAACCGCCAAGTGTAACTGTTCAGGCTACTTCTTTAGCGATTGAAATCGCCTCTGGAGGGCTGGCAGCCAAGCGTCCACCTGCGTGG
>CAZXVB010000153.1:0-7047 GCA_964643875.1 uncultured Anaerolineales bacterium
TTTCAAGTAGGATGCTTTAAAAATAGGGGGAAAGAAGAGAGATGCTTGGGCAGTGAAATGAACGGTGGGAACGGCAAATGGGCGACGCAATTGGGGAATGCGAGCAAGAAAAAGGAGTGCTGCGGGAGAGGGAGGATTGGTTTCGTCGTCTCGTGGAGCAGTCAACGGACGGTATCCTGTTGACCGATGAGCGGGGGGCTATCATCGAGTGGAACCGGGGACAGGAAGAAATTACCGGATTGTCGCGGGACGAGGTGTTAGGTCATTCTCTATGGGATGTACAATTCCGGTTAATCCCTGAGGGGCGAAATACACCGGAAATGTGTGAGAAAATCAAGGCTGGCACCCTCGAATTCCTTAAAACGGGCCAATCGCCGTGGTCGAACCAGATGCAAGAATTGGTCATTGTGCGTTCCGATGGGAGCCATCGAATTGTGCAGGCGACTGCTTTTCCCATCGAAACGAGTGAGGGCTTTATGGTAGGTACGATCTCCCGCGATGTCACTGAGCACAAGCAAGATGAGATCGAGCATAGGCGTTTGCAGGCTGCCCTTGAACATCGGAGCACCCTTCTTCAGACGGCCGCCGAGGTCTCCAAATCGGCCGGTACGATCCTGGATCCCAACGAGTTGATAGAGCGGACGGTCAATTTGATCCGCGAGCGGTTCAACTTCTATTACGTAGGGCTGTTTCTAGTAGACGAGGCTGGGGAGTACGCTGTGTTGCGGGCCGGCACAGGCGAGGCGGGCCGGCAGATGCTTGCCGCGGGGCACAGACTCGAAGTGGGTGGCGACTCGATGGTCGGATGGTGCGTTGCTCACCGTCAGGCGCGTATCGCTCTCGATGTGGGGCAGGAGGCAATTCGTTTTGATAATCCCCTTCTGCCCCTTACCCGTTCTGAGATGGCTCTCCCGTTGATGCTTCACGATCGGATGATCGGCGCACTGACCGTACAGAGCGCCGAAGAGGCAGCCTTTTCGCAGGAAGATATTACCGTCTTGCAGGTGATGGCCGATCAATTGGCCATTGCTATTGAGAATGCCCGGTTGTACGAGCGGATTCGGCGTTATGCGTCCGAACTGGAGCAGCGCGTAGCTGAGCGCACCGTAGAGCTGGCCGCCGTCAATAAGGAGCTGGAGGCATTTGCGTATTCCGTCTCTCACGACCTGCGAGCTCCCTTGCGCAGCATTGATGGTTTTAGTCGGGCATTGTTGGAGGATTACGAGGAGCGTCTAGATGTCGAGGGCCAGGACTATCTACACCGCATACGAGCGGCTTGTCGGCGTATGGGGCAATTGATTGACGATTTGTTACGCCTCTCCCGCGTGACACGGAGTGAGATGCGCTACGAAGAGGTTAGCTTAAGCGCACTGATCCAGGAAATTGCGGTTGAGTTGCAAGAAACGCAGCCGGAACGCCGAGTGGAGTTCACCATCCAGCCGGGATTAGTCGTTGATGGGGATAGACAACTGTTACGAGTGGCGATGGAGAACTTGCTGGGTAATGCATGGAAATTCACCGGCAAACGGGAACAGGCCAGGATCGCCTTCGGCCTGACAGAGGTTGGGGATAAGCAGGTGTACTTTGTACGCGACAATGGAGTTGGTTTTGACACAGCCTATGCTCACAAATTGTTTGTTGCTTTTCAACGTTTACATTCGCTAGTTGAGTTCGAAGGTAATGGTATCGGGCTGGCAACTGTACAGCGCATCATCCGTCGCCATGGCGGCCAGGTCTGGGCTGAGGGCGCGGTGGGGCAGGGAGCAACATTTTACTTCACCCTGGGGACGAAGACGGGAGGTCAAGGTGAGGAACAAAGTTATCTTGTTGGTAGAGGACAATCCTGACGATGAGTTGCTGACTTTGCGGGCATTCAAGAAAAACAATATCGTCAACGAGGTCGTGGTGGCGCGTGATGGCTCTGAGGCATTGGATTATCTTTTTGGCACCGGCACATACGCCGGCCGGGACGTAAGTGTGATGCCTCAGGTCGTATTGTTGGACCTGAGACTGCCCAAGGTAAATGGCCTGGAAGTGTTGCGACGATTGCGTGCTAACGAACAGACGAAGCTGCTCCCCGTGGTTGTGCTCACGTCGTCGGATGAGGAGCGGGATGTTGTGGATAGCTATAGCCTGGGCGCCAACAGCTACATCCGCAAGCCGGTAGACTTTGACCAGTTCGTAGAGGCAGTACGCCATTTGGGATTGTATTGGTTGGTCCTGAATAAGTCTCCTATGTGATGGAAGCAAGGCAGGTGACGATGTGAACCATGCAAGGGGGATGAACAGTGTGAACGATGTGCGATGCGAACGGTGTGCGATATGAGTAACGTAAATGAAGCCGGCATCCCACTTCGCGTGCTGATCGTTGAGGACATGGAAGACGACGTGATTTTGATCGCGCAAGAGTTGCGGCGTAGCGGATACAACCCAACGCTCAATCG
Source organism: uncultured Anaerolineales bacterium (assembly GCA_964643875.1). GTDB lineage: Bacteria > Chloroflexota > Anaerolineae > B4-G1 > B4-G1 > CAZXVB01. The sequence continues at coordinate 2,445 of CAZXVB010000153.1, forward strand.
GGTGGATACCCTAGAAGCCTTTCACACTGCGCTCACCGAACAGATATGGGATGTCATCATCGCTGATTATTCTATGCCGCACTTCAGCGCCTTGGACGCTTTGAAGCTTTTGCAGGAAAGCGGACTCGATGTGCCCTTCATCGTCGTATCCGGCACCATTGGCGAGGAGATCGCGGTGAAGATGATGAAAGCCGGTGCCCACGACTACGTGATGAAAGGCAGCCTGGCGCGTTTGGTGCCTGCTGTACGGAGAGAACTCCGCGAGGCAGAGGTGCGCCGGGCACGCAGACATGCCGAGGAGGAGATCAGACAGCTCAAAGAGTTCAACGAAAGCATCGTTCAAAATATGAGCGAGGGCATCACCATTGAGGATGCTAATGGATTCTTTACATTCCTCAATCCTGCCGCAGCAGAGATGTTGGGTTGGGAACCGGATGAGTTGGTGGGCCAGCACTGGACAGTCGTCGTTCCAACTGACCAGCAGCCCATTGTCCGGGCGGCCGACGAGCGTCGTATGCGCGGTGAGGCCGATCGGTACGAGCTGGAACTGGTGCGTAAGGATGGCACCCGAATTTCCGTCTTGATCAGCGGTCGTCCACGATTTGAGGCGGGGCGTTTCGTCGGTACCCTGGCCGTCTTTACCGATATCACCGAGCGCAAGCGGTCCGAAGAGGCGTTGCGAGAGAGCGAAGAGAAATATCGCCGTCTTTTTCGGACCGCCCGCGATGCGATTTTCTTGATGGTGGGTGATCGCTTTGTGGATTGTAATCCGGCCACAGAGACGATGTTTGCCTGTTCTCGAAATGACATCATCGGCCATACACCTTACGAATTCTCCCCCCCCATCCAGCCAGACGGGCGTGACTCCAGAGAGAAGGCTTTAGAGAAAATCAACGCTGCACTCGCCGGGCAGTATATGACATTCGAGTGGGTCCATCGGCGGTTAGATGGCACTCCTTTTGATGTCGAGGTGAGTCTCAATCGTCTACGGCTCGGTGGAAAGTGGGGAGTCCTGGCAGTTGTCCGCGACGTCAGCAAGCGCAAACGGGCGGAGCGGTTGCTACAGGCCTTGAACCGGGCCGCTCTGGCGATGGAGCAAGCGCTGACACTTGACGAGATATTCGCTGCCGCCGCAAGGGAGTTGAGAGAGCTTGGTATTTTCTGTATGGTCTTTCCGACGGATGAGAGCCGGAGCCGGCTATTCACCCGTTACCTGTGTTATGACCCCCAATTGCTCAGAACGGTAGAGAAGCTGGCCGGCTATCGCCACGAAGACTTTTCCTTTGCCGTGGAAGCATCGGATGTGTATCGGGAGATCGTACAAAAGCGGAGGACGGTCTTCGTGAGGAATGTGACAGGGGAGCAGATATTGCCCCCGGTAGCCCGAAAATTTGCCAAACAAATTGTGCGCATGTTAGCCGCCTCGAGAGCCATCGGTGCTCCGCTCGTTGTGGAGGATGAAGCCATTGGTGTGTTGATGGTACTAGCGGATGACTTGACCGAGGAAGATGTGCCGGCCGTTACTGCCTTTGCCCATCAGATGGCCGCTGCCTGGCGCAAGGCGCAGTTGTTCGAGCAAGCGCAGCAGGAGATCGCCGAACGGGAGCGGGTGGAAGAGACCTTGCGGAGGCGCAATCGCGAGTTGACTACGCTGTACGAAATCGATCGTGATATCTCCGCTACGTTGGAGTTGCCGGTCGTGTTAGAGCGTATTGCTACCCACGCCAAAGACCTGCTAGGAGCAGACGAAAGTGAGGTCTACTTGCTGCAGCCGGATGGACAAACCCTGCGGGCAATCGTTGCTCTAGGCCCCTATGCAGAGAAAATCAAAGCCACATCTCTGCGGTTGGGTGAAGGTATCGTGGGCTACGTTGCCCAGAGTGGGGTCGCGGAAGTCGTCGAACGGGCGGAGAGTGACCCACGTTCGGTGCAGATCCCTGGCACACCAAAAGAATCGCATGCCCTGATATGTGTTCCGTTGATCTCCAAAGGGGAGATCATGGGAGTGATGTCATTGAGCCGCTCAAATGAACATGGCTCGTTCGATCAGCAAGCCCTTGATTTTCTGGTCGGTCTTTCCCGGCAGGCCGCAATTGCCATCGAGAACGCTCGCCTGTTTGCTGCGGAGCAACAACGTAGTGCGGAGTTGCTCCGCGCCTTAGAGCAACTCAAGGAACTGGATCGTCTCAAGGGGGAGTTCATCCAGAACGTATCCCACGAATTGCGCACTCCATTGGCCATTGCCAGGGGCTACGCCGAGTTGTTGGATAGTGGTGCACTGGGGGAATTACAGCCCCAGCAGCAAGAATCGGTGGCTATCATTGCCCGCCGGATGCGTATGTTGACCAAATTGATGGACGATTTCAACTCTATCCTGGAAATAGAGTCGCGGGCGACAAAACGAGAGCAGGTGGACCTGGCCGATATGGTCCATAATACGTTGGCCGATTTTAAAATTGCGATGGAGCAGGGAGGTCTGACCCTGGTAGCGCAGGTCGCTCAGGGCTTGCCGCCAGTGTGCGGCGATCCGATACACCTGCGACGGGTGTTGGACAACCTGTTAGGCAACGCGCGTAAATTCACTCCGGCCGGCGGCTGTATTTCCCTTCGCCTGGTGCAGGAGGGCGAGAACCTGGTGCTAAAGGTCGCAGATACCGGTATCGGTATCCCGGAGGATCAGTTGGGCCGCATTTTCGAGCGCTTCTACCAGGTAGACGGCAGTATGAGTCGGCGGTATGGAGGGGCGGGGTTGGGGCTGGCGTTGGTCAAGGAGATCGTCGAGGAGCACGGTGGAACGGTTTCCGTCGAGAGCGAAGTGGGCCGGGGGAGCACTTTCACCGTGACACTGCCGGTTTCCTGTGAGGAATAACAATTGAATTCGCGCCTGGAACGAGAATCGGGGATCGAGGTCGCGCGGGCTGCCGGGATCATCGCCTTTGGAAATGTCGCCAGCCGTGTGTTGGGGTTGGTGCGAGAGATGGTCAAATCCGGGCTTTTCGGCGCCGGACCTCACGTAGACGCCCTCAATGCCGCTCTGCGTGTCCCCACAACCTTGTACGATCTCCTGGTCGGCGGAATGATCAACTCGGCCTTGATCCCCGTTCTTTCCGATTATACCGCTCCAGAACGACAGGCCGAATTATGGCACCTGCTCAGTGTGCTTATCAGCTTGGCTCTGTTGGTGACCTCTGGACTGGTGCTCCTGGGAGAGGTACTAGCGCCGTACATCGTCGTAATACTGGTGGGAGGATTGCCGCCGGCATATCACCATCTGACAGCCACTCTGCTGCGGATCGTGCTTCCGGCGGTCATTTTTTTGAGCCTGGCGAGTATCCTCTCCGGCGGGTTGTATGCTTTGAAGCGCTTTGCGTTGCCAGCGTTCACAGCGGCGATCTTCAACTCCGGTGTGGTGCTGGTTGCGCTGGCGTTGGGACGGGTATGGGGAGTACACAGTATGGCCGGGGGGTTGGTGGTGGGGGCCTTCCTCCAGGTGGTGTTGCAACTGCCCGGGTTGCGAGGCGCACGACTGCGACCGGGGTTCGAGGTGTGGCATCCGGCCCTGTTGCGCATCGGACAGCTCTATCTGCCGATCCTCATCGGTCTGGTGGTAGATACATTAGGTGTGTTATTGAGCTACAATCTGGCCTCTCGGATCGGCGCCGGCTCGATCTCGTGGATGGAATACGCTGCCACCATCATCCAATTCCCCTTGGGATTAGTGGTGACGGCGGTTTCCCTGGCAATCCTGCCGACTCTCTCCCAACAGGCCAGTGCGGATGACGGCGATAGGTTTCGGGCAACTCTGGCGCAGGGAATACGTTTAGTCATGATTATGATCGTGCCGGCCACCGTTGGGCTGTATGTGTTAGCGCATCCCCTGGTCGCACTTGTATTTGAACACGACCAATTTACTACCGCCGACACTATGGCTACCGCTATGGCGTTGCGGTATGCATTGCCTGGGTTGTTGGCTGCAGCCGTGGATCAACTGCTGATTGTGGCCTTTTATGCTCGCAAAGATACCTTGACGCCGGCCCTGGTCGGGGTGGGGGCCACTGTTTTCTATGCCGCCACGGCATTGGCAACCTGGTGGTCGAGGGCTTTGACATTGCCCTTGTTGGTGCTGATCAACTCGCTCAAGCTGATAGTTCACGCCGTCGTCATGTGGGTTTTGACATACCGCCGGATGGGGCCAGCCGGGGATTCTGTCACCTGGGCGACTATCGCCAAAGCCATCATGGCCTCGGCCCTGATGGCATGGGTCGTCTCAAAGAGCCTGGGGTTTCTTATAGGGTTGAGGCTCCCCGGCCTGCTGGGTGAACTTTCCACTGTGGTGGGAGCTGGTGGTATGGGGGCGTTGATCTATGGCGGTACGATTTGGGTTTGGCGGGTAGAGGAACTCCGGTTGATGTGGGCCGTAATTGCCAGGGGTGTCCGTCGCTTGACGATGAGCAGACGGTAGATTATAATGCCTTCCGTTCTTATAAAATGTAGGAGGGATTTCACTACCCGACATATTGATCGGTAACCCTCCCGTAGGTTTGAAATTACATAGGTGTGTTTCAACTGAGTTGGAGACCCTCCCGCAGGTTGAACTCAAAGT
>CAZXVB010000154.1:0-7022 GCA_964643875.1 uncultured Anaerolineales bacterium
TTGTTGTGCGATGGCAAAGGGATTCAACTTTTCTGACATTCTATTCCTCCATAAATGATTTAGAAACGAACTCCAGAACCGGGTTGATACAAAGCTCCGGCGACTGCTTATTGACATATTAACCTAACATCGCTCTCCATTATACCCTTCCCCACTGCTTTCATCCAGTGACACCCAACACGTATTCGGTATGACAACCTTCGACTACTTCCTTACCTCTCTCTCACACAACGTTGTATTCCAGGATCTGTCGCCCCTCACGGAAGCGCTCGAAACACAATGGAGAGATGTCCAAGGTGTGCGCGGCGCCATCCACAATTGCTTCGGCTAGCAATAAGCCAGCCGCTGGCCCATGCTGAAATCCATGGCCGCTGAAACCAGCAATGGAGTAGAATCCCTCGACATCAGAGATCGGCCCCAGGATCGGATGAGCGTCGGGCGTGTTCTCATACAGACCAGCCCAGCGACTGGCTAAACGCGCTTTTTCCAGTACCGGCAAACGCGCCATAGCCGCCTCCAAATGGACCAGTTCCCAGTCATAGTCTACCTGCTGGTTGAAGCTCACCGGTTCGTCGTGGTTGGACATCCCCGTTAAAATGCCACGCCCCTCGCGATGGAAGTAGAGAGAGGGCGCAAAGTCAATTGTAAAGGGAAAATCGTCCGGTACGTCCGGCAAAGGGTCGGTGACAACGATCTGACGGCGGACCGGCACGATTGGCAGATCCACACCTGCCATCCGCCCGACCTGGGCAGCCCAGGGACCGGCGGCGTTGACGACTGTGTTGGTCGTCACAGTGCCCTGATTGGTGACCACACCCTGTATCCGTCCTCCTGTGACCAGGATGTCCGTTACCTCTACATCGTTCAACAGATGTGCCCCCAGGCGGCGTGCACCGGATACGTAGCCCTGTACAACCCCGTTCGGATCGGCCAGGCCATCCCCGGAATGAAACGTTCCGGCGATCACGCCTTCCAGATTGAGCAGCGGAACCCGCTCGGCAATCTGCGCGGGGGATAGCCACTCGGTCTGTACGCCCAACCGATGCTGCATCTCGACATTGCGCTGAAAAGCCACCACATCCTGCTCGCGCGTCAGCAAAAACAGATAGCCGCAATATCGCAGGTCTATCGGCTGGCCCAATTCTTCCTCAAAACGGTCCAACATCGGCAGACTGAGCAAAGAGAGGCGCACGTTGATCTCAGTACCGAATTGATAGCGAATTCCACCGGCGCACTTGCCCGTCGCCTCCATACCAAAGAAGGGCTGTCGTTCCAACAACAGCACGTCTCGGCATCCCTTCAATGCCAGATGGTAGGCTGTGCTGACTCCCATCACACCGCCTCCCACGATTACTACGTCGGCTGTAACGGGTAGATTGGCCATTATGCATTCCTCGTAATCTTGTCTACTGGACTTCACTCACCCACGCCGGAGAGCGCGGGGGCCTCCGGAAAAGGCTGCCCGTTGCAGGATCACAACAGCGATCAGGACGAGGCCGGCTCCCAACAGTTGGGGCCATTCCAGGCGTTCGTCCATAAACGCCCATCCCAACAGTGTGGCAATCACCGGCTCTAACGTTGCCACGATACTGGCGCTGCTGGCCGGAATCCGGCGCAGCGCCGCGTTGAAGGCCACTCCACCGATCAAAGTAGGCACGAGGCCCATCGCCATTATCCCCAGGAAGACCCCGGGGGTCGAAACGGCCCGTGCCAGTTCGTCACAAGACTGGAACGGCAGCAGGAAGGCAGCCCCCAGGCCCAAGCCGTAGGCCAGCGTCGTCCAAGCTGTATACCGCTGTTGGGCGATCTTGCTGAAGAGCGTATATAGCCCGTAGGCCAACCCGGATCCCAACCCGGCTAGAAGGCCCACCAAGTTCAGTTGTGTACCGCCCAGGTCATACACGCGCCCAATCAGGACACAGCCGCCAAAGGCCAGAGCCACCGCCAGGATTATAGGACCATTTAACGGGTCGTGAAACAAAAAAGCGCTCAAGATGGTCACCCAGGCAGGCGCCGTGTACATCAGGACCGAGGCTACCCCCATACCGATGCGAGCAATCGCCTGGATATACACAGCGTAAAAAGCGGCTACTCCGATCAATCCAAAAGCAAGAAACAACGGCCAATCCTGCCTCGCCAGCCGCAAATCGTCACGCCGTTTCCAGGCCAGGAAAATGAAAAGCGTTACTGCGGCCACAGCAGCCCGATAAAAGACTATGGTCATCCGCGAGAAGCCGCCCGACTCCAGCGCGGTGTAGAACAACCCCAGGGTAGCCCAAAGAGAAGCGGCTACGAGGGCAAGTCCGTAGCCGCGTAGACGCTCATTGTCCACTACAATGTTGCCTCAACCCCTAGCCCCTCTGCCTGTGCCGTCTCCAGGACAGCGTTGGCAGCGGCCACGTCTTGTACGGCAACACCCACAGACTTGAAGAAGGTGATCTCGTCCGTCGAGGCACGCCCGACTCGAACCCCGGCCGCGATCTCTCCCAATTCAGCATAGATGTGCTCCGCGGTCATCCGGCCCTGCTGAATGGGGATCAACAGATCGCCGGCCTCGGCCAGACTGGCTTCGCGTTGATCAACGACCACTTTGGCCCGCAACACCGTTTCCACCGGTATCTCCTGCATTTCGGGGGTATACGCCCCCACGGCGTTGATGTGGGTCCCTGGGCGGATATCCTCATCGTCACAGACCGGCGTTGTGGAGGTAGTGGCTGTGCAGATGACGTCAGCCTGCCGTACCGCTTCCGATGGCGTAGTGGCCGTTTTCACCGGGATGGAGAGCATCCGGTGCATCTCATCAGCATACACTGCTGCCCGCTCCGGCGAAAGATCGTATACCCATACGGCCCGGATGGGTCGCACTGCACAGACGGCCTCCAACTGTGTCCGTCCCTGGACACCGGCGCCAATGATTGCGACCGTCTCGGCATCGGGGCGCGCCAGCAGATCGGTGGCCACACCGGAGGCTGCACCGGTGCGCAGAGCAGTGAGCGTCGTGCCATCCATCACCGCTATGGGAGCGCCGGTCTCGGCGTCCAGCACCACGACCAGCGCGTGGATCAATGGCAGCCCCCGGGTTGGATTGTCGTTGAATACCGAGACGATCTTCACCGCCATCTGGTCCGCTTTTGACAAATAACCTGGCATACAGAGCGTCACCCCCTGATGCCGAGGGACGTTTAGCGTCACACGCACCGGGACGTCGGCCTGACCGGTGGAAAGCTGTGCAAAGGCCGAGCGAACCGCGGCGATGGCTTTCGCCATCGGCAATGCCCGACGAACATCCTCCCGAGAGAGTAACCGTAGCTTCATTCTGATAGCACCTACCCTTTTTTCTTCATAAACAATGGCAGCATCACTGCTCACCCAGGTAAGCTTTCCGCACTCGTTCATCCTGCAACAAGTCCCGCGCAGAGCCAGAGAGCACCATCCGTCCGGCCTCCAGGACGTATCCGCGATGTGCGATCTTGAGCGCTACCCGTGCGTTCTGCTCAACCAACAGTACGGTAACACCGCGAGCGTTGATCTCTTGAATGATGTCGAAGATTGTCTTGACCAGCATCGGAGCCAACCCCAGGGATGGCTCATCCAACAATAACAGACGTGGATGGGCCATCAACGCTCGCCCGATGGTCAACATCTGTTGTTCGCCACCGGAAAGGGTTCCCCCAAGCTGATCCTTGCGTTCCTCCAGCCGAGGGAACAAGTCAAATACCCGTCTCCGGTTCTCCTCGATGGCTGCCTTGTTGGATCCCAGGGAGTAGGCCCCCATGTTCAGGTTCTCGTTGACCGTCAAGGTGGTGAATATCTGTCGTCCCTCCGGTGCATGGGAGATGCCCAACTCCACAATACGGTGAGCCGGCATTTCGTTGATCTCCTGTTCGTTGAAGATGATACGTCCCGTCCGAGGCCGGATCAAACCGGAAATGGTGCGCAGCGTCGTCGTTTTTCCGGCCCCGTTAGCACCGATCAGGGTCACGATCTCTCCCTCGGAGATCTCCAGGCTGATTCCCTTGAGGGCCTCGATGCGACCGTAGTACGTATGTAGGTCTTCGATCTTCAGCAATGCCATCGGTCACACCTCCTCACCGACACCGGTTCGTCCAGGTTCCTCAGCCCCCCCACCCTCTTCATCCTCTTCGCTCTCTCCCAAATAGGCCTCGATCACCCGAGGGTCGTTCTGAATCTGCGCCGGGGAGCCTTCAGCGATCTTCTTGCCGTAGTCCAGGACGACGATCCGCTCACAGATGCTCATCACCACCTTCATATCGTGCTCAATCAACAGCACGGTGACCCCGGAGGCGCGGATCTGGCGGATCAGCGCCATTAGTTCGATGCTTTCCTGTTCGTTCAAACCGGCAGCCGGCTCATCCAGGATCAACAAGGAAGGCTCCGTCGCCAGAGCGCGGGCGATCTCCAATCTACGTTGATGACCATAGGGCAAATTCTTGGCCAGCTCGTCTCGATACTCCTGCAATCCCATAAACGTCAGATACCGTTCGGCCTCGGCAACGATGAATACTTCCTCTTCTCGCTGCTTCGGTGGGCGAAAGAGCGCTCCCCACACACCGGATCGGGTGCGATGATGGGGACCGGCCATCACGTTTTCCAGGACGGTCAGGTTGTTGAACAAACGAATGGTTTGAAACGTACGGGCGATACCGCGTTCGGTGATCTCGTGGGGGCGGAGGGTACGTATCTCATCCCATTGTTCTCGAATGGTTCCAATAGGGAGCCAACTCAACCACCAGACCGGCGTTGTGAGTCGCTTCCGCCAGGTCAGAGAGGGATGAGCAATACGTTGGCCCTGAAAGTAGATCTGTCCACCCGTCGGGGGATAGATCCCGGTTACCATATTGAAGATGGTTGTCTTACCAGCCCCGTTCGGGCCAATCAACCCCAGAATCTCCCCCGTCTGAATTTCAAAATTCACCTGGTTAACAGCAGTCAAACCACCAAACCGTTTAGTCAGGTTCTGGATCTCCAATAATGCCATCAGCGCCCCCTCGCTAATCCGTTGATGTCGCCTGCTCGGCGTGGATCTCCATCTGCACCCGACGACTAGGCCATAGTCCCTCCGGGCGGAGAATCATCATCGCTACCATAACAATGCCCAACCAGGCATCACGCCAATCCTTGAGTGGGCGGAACAGCTCCGGTAACGTCACCATCCCGATTGTACCCACGAAGACCCCTGGAATGGAGCCGACACCTCCCAGAACCACGACACAGAACATAATCACCGATTCCAGGAACTTTGCCATATCGGGCGCGATGACGGTCAGCTTGCCGGCGTAGAGTGCCCCGGCCAGGCCGGCCCACCCGGAGCCTAGAACGAAAGCTAGCAGTTTGACCCGTGTGGTGTCAATACCCATGGCCTCGGCGGCCACTTCATCCTCGCGCACATACATCCAGGCTCGGCCCAATCGGGAGTTTTCCAAACGGTGTACTGCCACGATTGTCACGATGAGAAAGATGAGCATCAAATAGTAATGATAGATTGGCTCACGCAGCACCAAGCCAAAGAGCACCGGACGGTCTATGCCGCTCAATCCGTTGGCTCCCCCGGTAATACCAAACAGATTGTTCACCAGGATCAGCCGCACCACTTCGCCAAACGCAATGGTCACGATACACAGATAATCTCCACGCAAGTGCAAAATGGGCCGTGTGATAAGGAACCCCAGAGAGGCGGCCAGCAATACGGCGGCCGGGAAAGTTAATAAGAGCGGCACCCCCAGATACAGATTAAGCAAGCCGGCTGTGTAGGCACCAACCGCATAAAAGGCTGCATGCCCCAACTGAAACAACCCCGCATATCCCAGGATGATGTTCAAACTCAGTCCCAGCATCGCGTACAGGCCGGTACGCCACAGGACTGTGCGGTAATAATCACCCATCGGCAGGGGAAGTAGAATGGCCAGGGCCAACAACCCGATTTGCCACCAGCGAGTCGGTACCTGACGAAGGCGAGTGATCGTATTCTCCATCGCTGTCATTTTGCTCGCCTCCTCACAGCTTTTCTGCCACCCGTTCACCCAACAGGCCAGTCGGACGGAAGATCAAGATCAGGATCAAAATTGTGTAGGCGATCACGTCCTTCCATTGAGGGGACATATAGCCAGATCCCAATGTCTCGATGACGCCCAAAAGCATGCCCCCGATCATCGCGCCGGGGATGTTCCCGATTCCCCCCAGGATAGCCGCAATGAACGCTTTCAATCCGTAGATCCACCCCAGAGTGAAGTCGAATGAACCATAATATAGCGCCACGATTACGCCGGTCACACCGCCCAAACCAGGTCCGATCAGAAAGACAATGGTGATGATCCGATCCACATCAATTCCCATCAAGCGGGACGTGTCGTGGTCCAGGGAAACGGCCCGCATCGCTGTGCCGATGCGAGTGCGCTGTATGAAGAGATAGAGAGCGGCCATCAAAACGAATGAAACGATGAGCACGATGACCTGCATAATACTGATATGCACGTTCCCGAAGAAAGTAAAGCCGCCGGTTGGAGTAATATCGGTCGGATAGGTCTTGTAACTGGCTCCATACACATTGCGGGCCAGGCTTTCCAGAACGAAAGCCACACCAAGAGCCGAGATGACAGGGGCCAATCGGCCAGCAGAGCGAAGAGGTCGGTAAGCGACTCGCTCCACTACAGCCCCCGCCAAAGCAACGATAACCATAACAAAGACCATCACGGGTAAAACCACCCAAGCTCCCGCCGGCAACGCCACAGCCAGCGCTACTATGATACCACTCAATCCCAGGTAGGCCCCCCACATAAAAAGATCACCGTGGGCAAAATTGATCAGCTTCAATACACCGTACACCATCGTGTATCCCAAAGCTACCAACGCATAGAACGACCCAATGGTGACTCCATTGATCAGTTGCTGAATCAGTTGTTGGATAGAGGCAGGCATCCGTTTGGTCTCCCATCTACGTTATGTTTGTTCACTTTGCGCTTCGCGTATCCATTCAATCCTCCCTTCCGCAGGAGAATGAACAG
>CAZXVB010000155.1:0-4885 GCA_964643875.1 uncultured Anaerolineales bacterium
CAAATCCGGCGTCATTAAGCGAATGTGACATTGTCAAGCTATTCAGGCCGACGGTCGAAACCGCGCCTGAGGAGCTAAAGCTGGCCGTCCACCTGCGTGGACAGGCGCGCCCAACGCAGGTGGACGCTTGGCTGCAAGCCCTTCAGAGGCGATTTCAATCGCTTTCACTACCCGACATATTGATCGGTACCCCTCCCGCAGGTTTGAAATTACGTCAGTTGCACGTGTATAGCCCCACATCAGGGCACAAAATGCCCCCAAACCGCTTCTGAACCTGCGGGAGGGTCAAAGTGTCGGGTCGGGTAGTGAATCGCCTCTGGAGGGGTAGTAACCCTGGTGGTACGTCGAAGGCCACCGCGTCAAGCGGTCACAGCAGCCCCCCGCGAACCGGTGACTTCGGCTTCGATCAGCCGTCCCACCTGGTAGCCAGAAGCCTCCGCAGCCTGGCCGAGTTTGGAGGCCGCCGCATACAGGCGGGTTACTGCTTCCCCTAGTTCCGCCTCCGAACACTCCGGATCGGCCAGCAGTTGTACGACGGCGACCACCAACATCCACCACACCAGCTCCTCGAACGATTCCTTGTTGAACCACAAAATATCTCGATAGCGGTGGACCTGGATGAACTGACGCACATCCGCATCCCGCAACCAGGTATCCAGCAGCGACCACAGTTGGGCGTCCCCATTCTCCTTTTCCTGGAAGCCGGTGAGCGCGCCGAACCAACGTTGATGGCTGGTCAGGAATTTGACGGTCAGCACAGCCCGGTCGGTCGTCTCTGCGCTGGCTCCCATATCCTGGAGCGCCCCGGCGATGATCCGCCCCAACAACCACTCGTCCACCCAACTGCGTGCTATCTGGGCAGAACCCGCCTCGTCGGCAACTACCACGCCCCCCAGGGCGTGGGTGAACGACCACGCCAAGAGCGTCCCCCAGGCCAGGTGGGAATCGTCGAGGCCGGCGCGCAGATATTCCAGCGCCGCTCGTCCATCTGGGGATGCGAGGAGTGAATCCATTATCGGCGCAGGCTGGGACAAGCGCAAGACGGCAGCCAGGACACGCTGAATGTCGCCTGCCAGGGCCTCCACATCTCCCGTGCCGCCGGCCAGTTCCCGCGCAGCCCGCAGTAGATTGAGCGTCTTCTCCTCCACTTCTGCCCACAGCTCGCTCACATCCGCATCTCCGCCCGCCCGGCAAGCCATCAAACGGCGGAACATCTCGGCGTTGATCACCTCGCGGTAGGGGTGATGGACAGGGCGCAGGAAGACTTCACGCAGGGCTGTTTCGATGTCCGGGACGCCGCGCCCGTTCAAATAATGGGTCAATTGCCGATAAAGGTGATGCTCGTCGTCCTGGACCAGGCGGAAGTCGAGAAACACGTGATATTTATAGGCTCCCAACTCGACATATAACCCCTCATCCCACAGTTGGCGGTTGCTGCGGATATACTCCAGACCGTTGGCGTAGTCCCGAAAGATGACGAACGTCCGGTCGTCGTTGGAAGGCGGGGGTAGCCCCAGGCCCTCCGCCAGTTGTTTCTGCTGCAACGTCTTACTGCCGTCAGCGTTCTTCAGAGCCGCGGCAACGGACGAGCGCACCCATCCCCTGGTCTCGGCGTACTTGTTGTGGTAGATTACCAACGCCCGCTGATCACCCCAACGGTTCGAGTAGGCAAACACGTTCTCGTCTACATACCCTTCCGGTGTAAACAGATCGTACAACCAAAAATTCGCTACATCAGCAAAGAGACGCCGCCGACGCAACAGGGGGAATATCTCTCGCTCATGCCGCGCAACCAGATGCTCGTCTGGGACTTCATCCCAATAGGCCCGGCGGTACTCCATCCCGTACTTTTCGGTGAATCCCTCAACCTGGCCGTGCCCGAACATCGGCAGGCCCGGCATAGTCGCCATCATCGTACAAATCCCGAAATACTTGTCCCCTTTGCCGAATTGCTCTACCGCTGTCCGCTCATCGGGATTGTTCATAAAGTTGACGTATCGCTTGAGTATCTCCGGGTCGAACTCCAGGGTGTTCTTGATCACCTGGCGGTATTTGGCGTTGTCCTCATCGCGCAACATATTCATAAACGCGCTGTTGTAGACTCGATGCATCCCCAACGTGCGAACGAAGTACCCCTCCATCAACCAGAATGCCTCGGCCAGCAGGAGGGTGTCCGGTGCTTCCTGCGCTACCCGATCCACGACTTCTCGCCAAAACTCATTGGGCATAGCGGCATTGAACTACGCTTTGGTCATACCGTGGTCGGCGCGAGAGGGAATGTCGCCACCACTGCCCGGTTCGGGGAACCAGAGACGTTGGTAGTGTTTCTTAGTCAACGTCATCGCCGCATCGAAGCGAATGATGGGAAACTGACGCGCCACTTGCAGAATGGTCTGGATCACCGCTTCGCGCACTTCTGGGTTGAGGTAATTGAGCTGAGCGGTATCGTTCCAGGGCATACTGGTGCCGTCGTTGCCGTGATAAATGTAACGCACGTCATGCGTCCAGTGGTCCACTCGTTTGAAGACTACGGCTGCATCCGTGCGATTGTAGTAATGATCTTCCAAATAGATGCCCACCCGCTCATCCCACGAGAGGTCCGGGCCATCGAATGTGTAGGACGGGAACGGGCTATAGGGGAGTGAGATGAACCAATCAGGGTGCTCGATCACCCATTTACCGTCGATTCCAACGTGATTGGGAACCATATCGCTGGCCAGACGGAGGCCTCGTTGCCATGCCCGGCGACGCAATGACTCGAAAGCCTCTTCCCCGCCCAAATCGGTCGCGATCTGGTAATCGAACAGCGAATAGGCCGACGCCTCCGCCTCTGGATTGCCACACATCTGTTTGATCCGCTTGGAAGCCCGGCTGCGCTCCCACAACCCAATCAACCACAGGCCGGTGAACCCCCGCCGGGCCAGCGTGTCCAGTTCCTCATCGGGGATCTGATCCAGGCGGGTGATCGGCCGGCCATACCACTTGCTCAGTTGATCCAGCCAGACGTAGGTGTTCTTAGCCATCAAGACCAGGCTGGGCATCCACTCCTGGTCGGGACTAAAACGTTCGTATTCTTCCTCCGATCCCCGGAAATCAATCACTTGCGCCGGGCCAGGGCCGGGGAAGATCGCTTTATCCTCTTCGGCGATCAGGTCCAGACTGCTTAACAGCCTATAGAGGTACTTCCCCAATAGATAGCCCCATCGTTCGCGGATGTACTCGAGCTGTCCGGAAAGGGAGTGGGGTACGGTGATGGCTGGGCTGCGAAGCATATCCACCAGGTTCTGATGGTCAGGGCCGAAGGGAGGTTGTGTATCGAAGAAATCGTGCAACGAGGCGATGATCGCTCGATAGGCAGTTTTGTGGGCCAGGTCTTCGTCGTCGAACAATTCACGGAAAGGGAAAAAAGCGGGGTTGGCGTTAGCCAACCAAAGCATCAACATCTCTTCGAGGGCGATCTGGCGGTGAGGAATTCCTTCGGTCGTACCGTTCAGGTAGTCTTCGATGGATTGTTCCTGATTGTAGACGACCGTAGGGGGGAAGGTATCCACGAATGCCCGCAGCGCCGCTTCGACATCCTCCTGGCCGACCTGCTCATACAACCACGCTTCGGCTTGCGCCATCGCGTGGGGGTTGACTTGCTGACGGTACAAGCTCACCACGAGGTGCATGATCTCGTCTATCAACCCCATCGCATTGATCTGACCGGCTTTGACCGCCTGCTCTGGAAAGCGCGCCAGGTCCCGCCGGGCGTTCATCCGCTGGGCAAAGACCCGTGCGGCGTGGAAATTCGCAAAGACGACGTTCCCACTCAAGGAAAACAGGGCTTGGTCGAAGCGATAACGCTCTCGCATGGCCCGGGAAATGTGGAACTCGAAAGTCGCCATGTGGTCTCCTATCGCCCTATATTGCCGATGACCGTGCCGCTGGGGGCCACTGTCATATCGAAATCTCCCTCGTTCAGATCGGTTGCAATGGTGCAATTTCGGCCAATCCGCACCCCGGCCGGAATCACTGTGTTCTTCCCAACCACAGTGAGACCGCCGTTCCGATGGTCGGCCTCGGCCTCGAAAGAAGCTCCATCGCCATCCCCAATACGTGCACCGGGGCCAACGCGCACCCGTTTGTCCAAAACTGCATGGTCTAACACGGCGTTTTCGGCGATGACGGCATCGGTCATAACAATAGAATGGCGCACAACGGCCCCTTCTTCAACCACGACGCCTGGCGAAAGCACCGAGCGAATCACCGTCCCCTTGACCAAGCATCCATCCGTTATAAGTGAGTCCTCTACGTGCGCCGAACGGTGAATGTAGACCGGCGGCCGTTCTTCACTGCGAGTATGAATGATCCACCGACGATCCGAGAGATCGAGGCGCGGTTTCTTGGCCAACAAATCCATATGGGCCTGCCAATAGGCGGACAGAGTGCCCACGTCTACCCAATAGCCACGGAACGGGAAAGCATAGACTCGATGGGTCTCGACCATGCGGGGGATGATGTCCCGCCCGAAATCGTGCCGCGACCCAGGGCGTGTGTGATCGGCGGTCAGTACCTCCCGCAGCACCGATGGACGGAAGACGTAGATACCCATTGAGCCGAGTGTTCCGCGTGGCTTGGCTGGCTTTTCCTCGAATCCAACGATTCGATACGTGTCGTCTGTCTCCAGAATCCCGAATCGAGAGGCTTCTTCCGGGGAAACGCGCAAAGAGGCCACCGTCAGGTCGGCCTCGTGCTCCAGATGGAAGGTGATCAACACGTCGTAATTCATCGTGTACACATGATCTCCTCCCAGGATCAGCACCACGTCGGGATGCTGGCGAAAAATGAAATCCAGATTTTGATATATGGCGTCGGCCGTTCCCTGGTACCAGTCGGAATCACG
>CAZXVB010000155.1:4895-7015 GCA_964643875.1 uncultured Anaerolineales bacterium
CGGCCGATGTACGGCTGGAGCAAACTCACGCCGCCGGATAGACGGTCCAGATCCCAGAAATAGCCGGATTGAATGTGTTCGTTCAGAGAACGGGGGCGGTATTGGGTGCAGATTCCAACGGTGAAGATGCCGGAGTTGGAGCAATTGGAAAGCGTAAAGTCAATGATACGGTATTTCCCGGCAAAAGGGACGGCCGGCTTCGTGCGCTTCTGGGTCAAGACGCTCAACCGGCTCCCTGCCCCGCCGGCCAGGATCATTGCTGTCGTGCGCATAGGGCCTCCCGTGGCGCAAGTTACGAATTGTGTCGTTCGATTGCCTGTCGGTAAAGTTGGATGTATTCCTGTGCTGAGGCAGTCCAGGAAAAGTCGGCCCGCATACCTCGTAACTGGAGTCCGCGCCATGCGTCCGGCTCCTGGGTATAGGTATCCAACGCCCGCTCCAGAGCCTCCCGGCAAGCCTCCGGTGTAAACTCCGAGAACACAAAACCGGTTCCCCGCCCCCGTAGCGCCGCGTTATCGCTCACGGTATCGGCCAGGCCGCCCACTGCACGTACAACCGGCACACAACCGTAGCGCATAGCGATCATCTGCCCCAGGCCACAAGGCTCAACCACACTGGGCATCAAGAATATGTCCGCCCCCGCGTAAATGCGGCGGGCAAGCGGATCATCGAATTTGAGGAAAACACGCATACGGCCCGGGTAACTGGCCTGAAGCTCCTCGAGCATGCGATGATAGCGGGGTTCTCCGCTGCCCAACACGATCAGTTGAACCTCGCGTTGGAACAGCCAATCGGCGAGGGCCGGCAACAAGTCTACTCCCTTGATGTGGTCCAATCGAGTAACCATTCCGATCAAGGGAACATCCGAGTGCACAGGCAAGCGGGCTTGCTGCTGTAAAGCAATCTTGTTAGCACTCCGGCGGTCTAGCGTATTTACAGAGAAGGGATGCGGAATGTGAGGGTCGGTAGCCGGGTTCCAACGGTCGTAGTCGAGGCCGTTCAACACACCGGAGAGCCGGTCCTGGCGTTCCTGGAGCAGCGGAGCCAGCCCCATACCCATATCCGGTTGGAGAATTTCCTGGGCGTATGTGGGACTGACGGTATTGATCAAATCAGCGTGGGCGATCCCTTGAGCCATCCAGTTGACCATCCCCGGTTGCTCAACGGGCAAGTGATTGAGGTAGTCCATACGCGCAAAGGTCAAAATGAGGCGTCCGGTCACTCCCTGGTAAGCGAGGTTGTGAATGGTGAACAGTGTAGCAATGGAACGATAGAATGGGTCGCATTGACCATCCGTATTCAGCCAGGCCGGCACGATCCCGGTATGCCAATCATTGGCGTGGATGACATCCGGTTGCCACCCCAACATCGGCAGGGCCGCCAGCGCTGCTCGCCCAAAGACGGTAAAGCGCTGGGCATCGTCCTCGAACCCATACACTTGATCGCGGGAGGAAAAATACAGATCATTCCAGATCAGATAGACAGGCAATTCCTCCCCGCCTTCGAGTGTAGTGCCCACCAAGTGGATCAACTCCTCCCCTGGCCCAACCGGAATGGGGTATGGCGTTCCGATCTTCTCGAAGTGAAACTGGTCACTGCGGATCGTGCCGTAGCGGGGGATCATCAGACGCACATCGTGCCCCAGCGACCGCAATGTCTTGGGGAGCGCCCCGGCGACGTCGGCCAAACCACCAACTTTGGCAAACGGAACGGCCTCCGCAGCGAGAAACAGAATTTTCATCTTGGGTGACTCTTTCTTCATTTCTGGGGACATTTCTTGGCTCATCGTCTGGCTCCCATCATTTCAAGAATTATGCCGGGGGAGGGGTCGGAGTACGTGTCGGAAAGGGAGTATACGTCGGCCAGGGCGTCGGTGTGACCGGACGAGGCGGTACAACGGTCACAGCCAGGCTGATTCCCATACTGAGGACAACAATCAAGCTGATGATCCAGAGCAAGATACGTGCTCGACGATTAGCTTTGGTGCGCACGGGACCTCCTCCAGTTTCAACGTCACATTTGCGTCATTTCACTGCCCGACATTTAACAGGTAACCTTCCTGCAGGGTAACTGCTCAGGCTACTTCTGTTAGCGATTGAAATCGCCTCTGGAGGGCTGGC
>CAZXVB010000156.1:0-4591 GCA_964643875.1 uncultured Anaerolineales bacterium
AAATCCGCGCATAGTTCAACCTGCGGGAGGGTCTCTAACTCAGTTGAAACACACCCTATTGATTTCACTACCCGCCACATCGATCGTTAACCCTCCCGTAGGTTTGAAAATCACACCCATTGCACGTGCATACCCCGCGTCGGGGCACAAAGCCGCATCCGAACCTGCGAGAGGGTCAAGATGTCGGGTAGTGAGATTGGTGCTCAAGGAAACATCTCCCGGCGGATGCAGCGGATACGGCGCAATGCCGCTTGCATCTTTTCTTCGTCTCCCGATTCTACCAGATGAAACAGTTCCTGCAAGTGGCCCTGGTAAACAGAAAGGGCTTTGAGTACGGCTTTCCGATTGGTCAACAGAATGTCCATCATCATTGTGACGTCACTGCCGGCCACCCGCGACGTATCCCGGAATCCCCCGGCCACGATTTTCCAGGCTGCCGGATCCGGTGAAGTGAGCGTATCGGCTGTAGCCACCAGCGCACAGGCCAACAGGTATGGCAAATGGCTGAGCGTTGCTGCCAAGAAATCCTGTCGGGCGGGCTGGAGCACCAGGGGCGAAGCTCCTACAGTCATCACCAATGCCTTCCCCAGTGCAAGCGCTTCCTCCGATGTGTGGCGGAGTGGGCTGAGGATGAAGGTGCATCCCTGGTAGAGAGCAGGGTCGGCCGTTTCGATCCCGGAAATTTCTTTACCGCACATTGGATGTCCACCCAACGGCTGAACGTGCGCCGGCAACCGGCCCATCGCGGCTGTGACCTCGGCTTTGGTGCTGCCCAAATCCATGACCAAACAGCCCGGCGGCACCAGGGGGCCGATCATTGTCAACTGTTGCAAAATGACCCGCACCGGCGTAGCTAACACGACGATATCGGCCTCTGCTACCCCATCCGCCAAATTGGTTGTGCCGTAGTCCACCAGGCCCATCTGCTGGGCGGTCTCGATTGTCTCCGGGCGATGGTCAATGCCGGTCACTGCTCGACAGTGTCCGCGCAGGGCGCCGGCCAATGACCCCCCCATCAACCCCAGGCCAACCACGGCCACATGGGCATCGGATAACATCTCTACAGTGCTCGCCGGGGTGTATTTCACAATTTCCTCCCCACAGCCTTGGCCACCGGACGTAACCCGTCCATCAAGGCGGCGAAGCGCGTTGGACGGAGCGACTGTGCTCCGTCCGAAAGGGCATTTTCAGGATGGGGGTGTACCTCGATCATCAGTCCGTCGGCGCCGGCAGCAATCGCTGCTCGTGAGACCGGCTCTACCAATTCCCATTTACCCGTTCCGTGGCTGGGGTCCACGATCACCGGCAGATGGCTAAGTTGTTTGAGCAATGGCACCGCGCTGATATCGAGTGTATTGCGTGTGTATGACTCGAAGGTGCGAATGCCTCTCTCGCACAAGATCACTCGTTCATTTCCCTGGGAGAGGATGTACTCAGCGGACATCAACAGCTCTTCCACCGTGGACATCATGCCCCGTTTGAGTAACACTGGACGTTGTGCCTTTCCTACCGCGCGGAGCAGGGCGTAGTTTTGCATATTGCGTGCCCCGATTTGTAGAATGTCGGCATGCGCTGCTACCAGGGGAACCATTTGCGGGGACATCACCTCGGTGACGATGGCCAACCCTGTTTCGTCTCGTGCTTTGGCCAATAGACAGAGACCTTCTTCCCCTAGGCCCTGAAAGCTGTACGGGGATGTGCGCGGCTTGAAGGCCCCGCCGCGTAGCACAGTGGCCCCTGCCTGTTTCACTGCCCAGGCCGTTTCTATCAGTTGTTCCCAACCCTCGACTGCACACGGACCGGCCATAACTGTTGCCTGGGAATCTCCAATCGAGATCCCATTGACTTTGACTACGGTGCTGCGAGGATGAAAATCCCGATTGGCCAGTTTGAACGGTCGCAAGATCGGCACTGTGCGTTCCACACCCTTCAGCAACTCGAACGATTCTCGATCCACCGAACGGACATTGCCGATCACGCCGACGATGACACGTTCTTCGCCTTCCGACAAATGGGGACGATATCCCAATTGCTCGACTCGCGCAGCCACATTGGCGATCTCTGTACTGGTTGCTCCTGGTTTCATCACAATGACCATTTCCCTCTCCTTCCTCTTGCTACTCAAATACCAAATGAACCTGCGGGAGGGTCAATGTCGGGTAGTGAGATCGGGACGCAACACACGCGCATCGTCCAGATAGATGTGCTGAATATGCTCTGGGGCACATTCTGTGTTCCACAAAACCAATACTCGGACACAGCGTGGCAGTCCATCTATCACAACCATCTCTTGTGAGCATAGCAGCGGCACGTGGTTCCATCCCATTTGCCGGGCTGCCCGCGCTGGATAGGTGGCGCTCAGATCAGGGGTGGCAGTAAAAACCACGCCGGCCACGTTCTCCGCGCGGATATCGTTGGCCGCTACGATCTGTTCCAACAAGCGACGGGTCGCCGCAATGATGGCTTCCTCGCTATCATCCTGCACACTGATCGCCCCTCGAACACCCCGACAAGTCATTCTCACCTCCTGTTATGTGCTCTGCGTTGGTTGGTTTTCTGCCCTGCCTATACAACAAAAAAGACGTAGAGCAACTGCTCTACGTCTTTATTACCCTTCAGCCTGCTTCAGCTCAACATCAGCCCCCTACAGACGCAAAGCAGTTGCCCACGGTGGGGGGAACCAATAATAGTAGTAGGTAAAGCTGGTGTTGAACAAATGAAGCATGACAAACCTTTGAATGATACTCTTGATAATTGTGCATATGATACCTGCAATGACATATTTTGTCAAGCACGCCATAGCCCCCCAGGTTCTTCATCTCACTGCCAGGCATTTTTACCTCCCGCAGGTGCAGTGAAGTTCTCCATTGCTCTGCTAATTTGCCTATTGAGTGGGTGCACCGGGCGGGAGAAACGTTGGGATGAGGATGAGGCAGCTAACGGGACGCTCGTCAGCCTGTCGGAGTCGGTGTAGCTGTGGGAAAGTAGGCCGGTGGAATAGGGGTGGGCGTCGGGAACGTCTCCGTGCTCCAGTAGATGCGGGTCGCAGCGCACGGGTTGTAATCGGCGCCCAGAATCACCCGGTAGTCTATCTCGCTTCCCTCGGTTGGCTGGGAAATGACGTCGCCAGCCTGTCGCTCGTAAATGCGCATCAGTCGGTAGAGCGCGGAGCCTTTCCCACTGGTGGTGAAGTCCACGATCTGGGTGCGTGGGTATTGCTCGTCGGCCGGTGCAACATTGACCACGGCGAATCCCTCCCAGCCCAGACGCTCGGCGGCCACGTATCCCAGTTCGGCGTAAGGCGACCCGTTCCATATCTCCACCTGGAAAGGCCGTTGGAAGGCCCGTCCACTGGCCGGCGGTGCCATTGCCTCATTGACCAGGGATGCCAGGGCGTCGTAGTAGGGCACCAACACGTATCCTCCGTTGGGGGCCGTCCAGACCTGGAGTACTTGACGGCCTACGAAACGATTCTTGACGTTGAGCAGGTCCAACCGTGCGCCTATGTTTCCCAGATACAGCAGTTTGTCCAGTGTGAGGTCGGTCTGGACGTTTTGGTTCAGCGTCTCCCATACCTGGGGAATCTTGTGGATGATGTCCATGGATAGAATCTGGCGATACAACCCACGTAACACTTGCTGCTGGCGACGGTTGCGGTCGAAATCGCTGGTACTCCAGCGGGAACGGGTGTACCACAGGGCATGTTTTCCATCCAGATGATGGATGCCGGGTTGCCAATCTACATCCGTTTGACCTTCGGGAGCGTCGGGATCGGGGAACGTATCCAAGAGGGGACATTCTACTGCTACGTCCACCCCACCCAGTGCATCCACAATGCGGATGAATCCGTCGAATCCCACCAGCACGTAGTAGTGGATGTGCACTCCCAGGTTGTACTCGATGGTCGCTTTGAGCAGTTCCGCCCCTCCGCCGGGGTAGTTCATACGATTCCCATGGTTGAAAGCGGTGTTGATTTTGTCGTAGCCGTAATTGGGAATCCAGGCGTAGAAGTCGCGGGGGACAGAAAGGAGGGAGACCGAGGGCAAGGTAGGGTCTATGCTGGCTATGACGATCACGTCGGTCCGACCGACGGAGGCAGTGTTCTCCTGGTCCGACCCCAGGATCAGGATGTTGATGACATCCTCTGCCTGCTCCATCAAGGGCATCGGTGATGGAACTGGTAAGGGGTTGGGGGGCGCATTAGGGGTCAGGATCGCGGTGGGATTGGGAGATGGCGTGGGCGGCGCGACCATCGGGCTAGGGGTCGCTGTAGGTGACGGCGTGTCGGTGACGGAGGGGCTGGGTGACGGTGTGAACGTGGTCGTGGGTGTGGCGGAGGGGGGCGGTGTGGCGGTGGGATGTGATGTGGCTGTGGCTGTGGCTGTCTCCGCCTGCGTCGGGGTCAGAGTGGATGGGGCGGATGGGATGACCGACGTGGTCGTTAACATCCAGCGACTGGCAATGGTCACCAGCGTCAGGGCAATGATCAACAGCAGGGCGTCCACGATTCGATTTGGAGAACTTCGGTAGTGAGACATTGGGTTGCTTCCAGGGCTATGGCCGGTCTCTGACCGGCCATGATCAACTCCAC
>CAZXVB010000156.1:4691-6993 GCA_964643875.1 uncultured Anaerolineales bacterium
GCCAGCGCCACACATTAGTTTTACTGAGGCTGTGCTTTGGGTATTATAACTACAATTGTTCGAAACGCAAGGGTGTGTTGCCAACCAGGACTACCTCTCCGCCGACCAGAGTCGTCTGTTGGACACGTTGCCCATTTATGAGGGTCCCATTGGCACTGTTTAGATCCGCGATGACGATTTGGTTCTCCTGTTGCTCAATGCGGGCGTGGCGACTCGATACGGTCTCGTCCATCAGCACCACGTCGTTTCCGGGCGCTCGTCCGATGGTAACCACCGGACTCCGCAAGGGGAAGACGACTCCCTGTTTTGGCCCCCCTATGACCGTCAATTGTCCCCACACCGTCGTGCCCAGCATTCGCGTCGGTGGAGGGGATGCCGAGGGCACAGCCTGTCCTTCCACGACTGCTCCGACCGGTGGCAAGCCAGCCATTGACCCGGCGACGTTTCCCGGCAAGGGGGGATTGACGAACATCGCGCCTTCCACCAGCCGCTCTTGCAAATGGCTGCGTCGCACCGACTCCGGCAGATCCTGCCACTTGCCCCGGATGTGCCACTGTTCGGCTTCTCCCTCCATCTGAGCGACTCGACGTTCATCGAAGGCCGACCCAACGCGCTCCGGCAAGGTCAGGTCGTCCACCCGCGCATCGGTCACTGTGATGCCCAACATTTGTTTGACCTGGGAGGCGGCGCGTAAGATCTCCCGGCGGATCACTTGCCGTCCGGTCTGGCTCAAGGTCTGGAAATCCTGGTTGTTGATCACCTGCCCCAACAGATCTTTGACCGTGCTGTAGAGCGCGTGAACCGGCTCGGCGTATTCGACGGCGACGCGAGCTGGATTGGAAACCCGGTATGAGATCCACAGGGAGATGTTTACCCGCCATTGGTCGGCGGTGAGGAATTCTCCCTGGGAGACAATGTTCAAATTGCGGATTTTGGTATCCACCAGCAGGATTTCGACCTTCTGGAACGGCAGGCGGAGCATCAACCGGCGGCCCGGGCCGATGATCTCGGCTACCCGTCCGTTGCGTAGGACAACGGCGACGGTTCCCTGACGCACCAATGGGGCACCGATATATCTCCGCTGTTCAACTTCCCTCATCACCAGGTCTTCTTGAATGGCAATTGCGTTTTCAGATGACATTGACAAATGCCCTCCTTATTGTGCCACTGCTACGACCGATGGCGGCGATTCGACCGATTCAACAGTGGGCAGGTCCGTGCGGGTCTCAAACGTGACGTTGGAGTGGAGTTCGACGATGCCCGGTTGTACTGCTCGCAGTACGAAGACGGCCTGATCGTTTCCGTCGGGGGGCACCTCTACGTCGTGCGGTGTGCTGACGTCGGTGACTGGGACGAAGGCCGGCTCCCATCCCAACAATTCGTAGTGCAGGTTTCCCAATGCCACGCCGCCGGTGTTGAAGAGCGTGACTGTGACGGTTAGCAACTCATCTGGATGCACCTGGGGCGCGGAGGGCACCAAGCTGACCTGGGCCGCGAAAGCCGGCAGGGCCACCGATGGCGTCATCGGCGGTGTGGCGGTCGGCATCTCGGATGTGAGGGTGTTCGTCAGTGTCGGCGACGGAGGCACTGTCGGCGTCGCGGTTGGCGGGGCAGGCGTCGTGGTCGGCGGGGCAGGCGTCGTGGTCGGCGCTTCCTCGGCCTCGCCGCCGAGCAAGTCGGGGAGAAATCGCACAGCAGCGATCACTGTCACGATCAGGCAAAGGAACAGTACAATCCCACCAACGATCCACACCCAGCGGGGAAGGCCGGGAGACGATGGCGAAGCAGAGCCAGAAAGTGGTGGCTGTGGTGGTGGTGGTGGTGGCGGCTGTGGCGATGGCGTATAGGGGGAAATCTCAGATGGCTCGTGACTGGAGGGGAGTGGAGGCATCGCAGGTTGTGTTTCGGGCAACGATGGCGGCGCTGACGGGGGCACTAGCGGTTTGCCGCACCGGGGACAGAATCGCGCTGCCGGTTTGGCTGTAGCCC
Source organism: uncultured Anaerolineales bacterium (assembly GCA_964643875.1). GTDB lineage: Bacteria > Chloroflexota > Anaerolineae > B4-G1 > B4-G1 > CAZXVB01. Next base: position 6,681 of record CAZXVB010000156.1, read on the forward strand.
CGCAATAGGGACATATGACCCCGGAGGGAGGAGATTGCAGCGCATGTCCACACTGTTTACAAAAGCGAGCATCTGGACGATTCTCGAAACCACATTGAGCGCACTTCATTATATACCTCCACGTATCCTTGTTACTGGACCCTGGCAAATTTATCCAGGACGCAGATGAACGCTGATTTTTGTAGACAAGCGTTAACTTGCCCCTCCTGCGGGATGCTCGTCCCTACCCCTCGAATCCGTGTAGAGCCTGTGAAAATTATTTGGGTGTGTTTCAACTGAGTTGGAGACCCTCCCGCAGGTTGAACTATGCGCG
>CAZXVB010000157.1:0-6929 GCA_964643875.1 uncultured Anaerolineales bacterium
CTTCGCAGTTGTCGCTCTCAGCACTCACCTCGGCTCTATATCCGGACAGTATTGGTTAGTGATTGAAATCGCCTCTACTTGCAGCCGTGCGTCCACGCAGGTGGACAGCCAGCTTTAGCTCCTCAAGCGCGGTTTCAACCGTCGGCCTGAATAGTAACGGATCAGTAAGCAAAAACCGTGTTCATCTGTGTTCTCCGTGAGCCTTCTGCCTCTGCCTGATGAACAGGCTCTGACGGCTGTTTACGGCAGAACAACTACTCCATCCACCGATGGGATCACCTCCAGTGTCCCCCGGTACGTTTCAACCTCCCCCGTCACAGCGACGCGCACTCCCTCCACCAGCCGATCGGCTCCGGGGAGCAGGTCGTACACGTCTTGCCACAGGAGAAGCACGATTGTGCCGCTCTCGTCCGTCAGTGGGAACTTGACACCGGCCGAAAAAGTCTCCATCTCACCCAGCACGCCGACCACCGTCACCGTTGTCCCCACATCCGCCGTGCCGATCTTGCCGATTGGTCGGGAGGCGGCCGCGGGGGGCGTTTCTGGTGTGGACGTGGGGGTAGGATTCGATGGCGGGGTTATCGTCCTCTGACCAAGGAACTCGATCTCTCCCCCGTGGCGCGGGACCAACTCCAGGCCGCCGCGATACTCGGCGACTTCTCCCGTTACCCGCACCTCCGCCCCGGCGTCCAGATCGGCCGGAGCCTCGGCATACACGTCGTTCCACAACAACAAGATGATCTGCCCACTGCCATCGTCGAGGGTGAATTTGACCCCGGCGGAGAACGGCTCCGGCGGCCCCAGCACGCCCTGGAGTGTGATGACCCGGCCCACGTCTACCGTCCTCAAATCTCCGACTGTCATGACTTCTGGGGGAGGGGCCTGGGCCAGGATGTGTATATCGTCCGCCAGCTCTGGAGTCAACTCCAACGTGCCCCGGTACTGAGAGAGTGCTCCTTGTACCGTCACCTCTGCGCCCACGTCGAGGGCCTGAGCGGTATGTGGGTGGGGCAGTTCGTCATAGAGCGACTTCCACAGCAGGACGACGAGCGTGCCGCTGCCATCGTCCACCGTCAACCTGACGCCGGATGAAAAAGGCTCAACCCGTGTGATTGTACCGCGTATCCGCACCAATCGTCCCACGTCGCTCTCCGTCAGGACGGCGATGGGCGTTTCTTCCGCAATGGCAGGCGCCTGGCTCAATGGTCGGATGTCGGCCGTGGTGGCCGGGATGAGCTGGGGGGTGTCCCCGTACAGAGAAACGGCGGCGATTACTTCCACCGCTTGGCTGGTGGTGATGGTCGGTGTGACGCCGCTCAGGGCCGCCAACTCATCGCTCACGGCTACCGGGATCGCGCCGGTCTCGTCGCGGACGGTGATCAAAGTCAGTCCCTCGTATGGCGTGTAGATCTCCCGCACCTGGCCTTGTACCCGCACCCGTAGGTATTGATCGGCCGGCTCGATGCTCCCGATAGCCCGCTCGACCGGCGCTGTACGGGTGATGATCAATTGCTGTGGGGCGTTGATGGTCATCGCCAGGAAATCCTCCCGCACTCGCAACGTTCCCGCAACTTCGACCAAATCCCCCAAGCCAGGTATCCGCCCCTCAGAGATGATCTGCTGTGTCTCCTCCCGGTAGGCCGAAATGCGTATTTCCCCCGTGTCGTCCGAGATCCAGAAACTCATATAATCGCTTTCCGGGTCGTATGAGGGGGGCCGAGTGCAGTGTCCAATCAAGCGCACGTAGGCCATATTCATCGTCGCCCCGGCTTGGCCGATGGAGATCAAGGGAACCTCAGCCCGTGTAGCCATCCACCAGAGGAGAATCAACCCCACGGTGGACAACAAGACTGCCACCGTCTTGACCAGACGCATGGAAAGGCGGCCCGTCAAACGCGCTCCACAGTATGGACAAGCCTCATATGGTCCGGTGTAGCGCCCACAACTGGGGCAACGACCGGTTTCTGTGGTAGTTGTCATATTCACTCCAAAGACTTGTACCAAAGCCCAATCTGGACTCGATCCGGACTCGATCCGGACTCACTCCGGACTCACTCCAAGGAATGTTCAGCCCATCCCAGGCTGATGCGGTTGCGCTCCGTATCCACGTCCAGAATGTGCACCTTGAGCACGTCGCCCACTTGCAGCCGTTCGCCAACAGGGATCTGGCTGCGGTGCAACAACCCATCCCGCTTGACGCCGATGTCCACGAAAGCGCCGAAATCCACTACGTTCCGTACCGTCCCCTTCAGGCGCATGCCCGGCTTCAGATCGTCCATTGTCAATACGTCGCTGCGCAGGATCGGCGGGGGCAGGTCCGCGCGGGGGTCGCGGCCCGGACGGATCAGTTGCTCGAAGATGTCCTTCAGGGTTGGCACCCCTGTACCTAACTCGGCGGCCAGGCTTTCCATTGAGTGGGATTCCAGCAGACGACGCAAGGCCGGCTCCCGCTCTGCAGGCGCCGTTTGAGGCGAGAGGCCCGCTTGGGCCAGCACGGCCTCGGCCACAGGGTAACTTTCCGGGTGGATGGCGCTCTCGTCGAGGGGATTGTCCCCACCGCGGACGCGCAAAAAGCCGGCTGCCTGCTCGAAAGTCTTGGCCCCGATGCCGGGCACACGCAGCAGAGCCGCCCGGTTGCGGAACGGACCGTTTTCATCTCGATAGGCCACGATTCGCTCGGCCAGCCGAGGGCCAATACCGGCCACATACGTCAATAGCGCTGGCGAAGCGGTGTTTACGTCCACACCGACCTGGTTCACCACGCTCTCTACGACACTATGCAACGTAGCCTCCAGGGCCTGCCGATTCACGTCGTGCTGATACATCCCCACGCCGATGGATTGTGGGGCGATCTTGACCAGTTCCGCCAGAGGATCCTGTACTCGACGGGCGATGGAGACCGCGCCCCGCATACTCACGTCCAAATCGGGGAGTTCTGCCCGTGCCAGTGGGCTGGCACTGTATACACTGGCCCCGGCCTCGCTGACGATCAAGTAGCGAGGAGGCGTCTCCGTCGCCGGTTCTTCTGCCAGGGTGTGGATTACTTCGGCGGCCAGTCGCTCGGTCTCGCGGGAAGCGGTGCCGTTTCCGATGGCGATCAGTGTAACCCGGTAACGGGCAATCAGTGTGACCAACGTTTCCAGGGCTTGACGCCACCGCCTCTGGGGTTCGTGGGGGTAGATCGTGGTCGTCGCGAGCACTTTGCCGGTGGGGTCCGCAACGGCCACTTTACAGCCGGTGCGGTAGCCGGGGTCTATGCCCAGAACTGTGTGACCGACTAGCGGGGGTTGGTTCAGCAGGGCGCGCAGATTGGCTGCAAAGACGGCGATGGCATGGGTTTCCGCCTGGGCCGTGAGATGCCGACGCACACTCCGCTCGATAGCCGGCAGGAGCAGTCGCCGGGCGGCATCCTCCGTCGCCATCGTCAGTTGCTTGGCCAATGGAGAACGATAGTCCGGGGGAAAATGTTCCTCCGTGACCGTCAACCAATCCCGATCGGTGATTTCGACGCGCAGCCGGAGCACCTTCTCGGCCTCTCCCCGGTTCATGGCCAAGACCTGATGTGGGCGCAGGCGGTTGATCGGCATCTCAAAGTCGTAGTAGGTAGCATAAACGCCGGTTGGGTCGTTATTTTCGTTTTCTTTGTTTTCTTCGCCTGTATGCACACGCTCCGAGCGGATCATCCCCCAGCGCAGGGCCTTCTCCCGCAGTTGTTGCCGCACGTCTGCGTGATCGGCGATGGTCTCTGCCACGATGTCGCGGGCGCCGGCCAGAGCCTCTTCCACCGTGGGAACGTCGTCGCTCAGGAAGGGGGCGACCAGTTCGGCCACCGTCTGGCCGGTGAGCGCTTGCTCCAGGATCAGATCGGCCAGCCCCTGCAACCCCTTCTCCTTGGCAACTGTCGCCCGGGTGCGGCGCTTGGGTTTGTAGGGCCGGTACAGGTCCTCCAGAGCGGTCATTGTTTCTGCGGCCAGCAGCCGTTGGCGCAACGCCGGCGTCAGTTTTCCTTGCGCCTCGATGGTCGAGAGGATCGTCCGACGCCGCTTGTCCAACCGACGCAAGCGCTCCACCGCGCTGCTGATCTGCCGGATCTGCTCTTCATCCAATCCGCCGGTGATTTCCTTGCGGTAGCGGGCGATGAAGGGCAGCGTGTTGCCGGCCTCCAACAAGGCGATCGTCGCGGCCACTTGTTCCGGCGGCAGATTCAACTCCTGTGCAATCGCATGAGCATAAGGGGATTTGTTCAAGGGTATCACTCCACTTCATACAACGCTTGATAGGCGATAAGATGTTCTTTGATTCGGGTGATGTAGAGATAGGTCTCGTGGAGAGTGATTAGCTCTCGAAAGAGATCGGGGTCGCCTTTGGCGCGAGACCACCAATGGTGGGCGTTGCTGGGGCCGCCATTGTAGGCCGCCAGGGCTACCGCCATGCGGTCATCGAACCGGTCCCGTTGTCGAGACAAGTAGTAAGAGCCGAAACGTAAGCTGACGTATGGTCGGTAGAGATCGGTCGTCCGATAGCCCGGAGGCCAGTCCAACTCGGCGTTGATCTCTTCCCCGGTGGGGGGAATGACCTGCATCAATCCGTGGGCGCTGGCCGATGAGACCGCCAGGCTCTCGAACAAGCTCTCCTGACGGATCAGGGCGAAGAGCAGCCAGGGTGGCAGATCATACCGCCGGGCGTTTTCCAGCACCAGATCGTCGTAGTAGGTGGGGTATACCAGCCGAGCGATGAACGCCGGCGCTTCCAGTGCGTGCTCTACAGGTGAGAGGGAGACTACCTGAGCGGCACACAGGATCGAGGAACGGTAGAGGCCGATCTCTCGGAACAATAGTGCCAGGCGGTATTGGGTGAGGGCATCGGAGCGGGTGGCCGTGCGCAGGGCCTCCAATTCCCATTTGGCTTCCTCGAAGCGCCCCAAGCGCCACAACGTCAATCCACGCTCCAGGCGGGGATCGGCTTGCAAGTCGGCCGGCAACACTCCTATGTTCGGAGCGTGGCCCGCCTCGACCTCCACGCCCAACCATCCGGCCAACCACCGCTCTGCCTTAGCTTGAGCTTCGGGGTCAAGAGCGGTGAGCGCGAAGGAGGATTCGGATGGGTAACGGGGAGAGAAGATACTCGTCGTTGGTGAAAGGGAGGCCCGTATGTCGGCGGCCCGCAACCCGTAATACCCCCTTGGGTCGGTCTCGATGACGGTCTCGAGAGCCATCTGCGCCGCCTCTTGGTCTCCCTGTCGCAGCCGGAGCTTACCCAACCATAACCCGGCTGCCAAGCCGGTCGGATCGTCGGGGTAGATACTGCTCAACGTATCCCAGGCCACAGCGGCATTCACCAGGTCATCCAACCGGTAGGATTGCAGGCCGGCGCGGAATAGGGCTTGTGGGCCGTAATCCGAATGGGGATAAGCGACGTGGCAATCCATATACGCCTCGCCGGCCGCTGCCAGGTCGTTTTCCTGCTCCAGCAGATGGGCCGCCTCCCACAAAGCCTCCGGCGCGCGAGCGTGATCAGGCAACAGGACGGCGAATTGCCGATAGGTCTCCACGGCGGCATTCACATTCCCCGCGTTGGCATACGCCTGCGCCAAACCCATCCACGCATCCCCCACGTGTGCATTTTCGGGATGCGTCTCGATCAGGAGTTGGAACTCATTGGCAGCCAGATGGGGGCTGCCGGCTGCCAGGTAGGCCAGACCGGCGTACCAGTGGGCGTCGCCGGAATGTCCCTCAGGGTCATTCATCACGTAGCGCCCCAACGCCTCCACGGCCGGCCCATAGGCCCCATTGTAGTAGTCCACCACGCCACGCAGGAAGTCGTTCACCGGGCGGCCGGCTTCGACCAGTGTGATGAGGGAGAGGTAAGCGTAGTACTCGTCGGGGTACGTCTCCACGACAGCCTGCAAGCGCTCATATCCAGCCTCGGTTTGGCCGGCCAACAGCAACGTCTCGGCTAACTGTCGTTCGATCCGCGCTCGATAGCTGCGAATCCGGGCGACGTCCAGGATTGCCTCGTATTGTGCCACAGCCGAGGGGTAATCCTGCAAAGCCACATACGTGAGGGCTAATTGTTCTCGAGTGCCTACCTCGAAGGAGCGATCCGGGGCGGCGGCGATGGCGGCTCCATAGGCCTCCACTGCCTCCGTGTATGCTCCGCCAGCATAGAGTGCGTTTCCCAGCGATTGCTGGATGTATGCTGTGATCACTGTACCGGCTGTCAGGCAACCCCGATACGCCTCGGCGGCTTCCAACGGACGTTCGGCCTGCATCAGGGCGTCGCCAAGCAGAAACTGCACGTCCGCCACGTCTATAGCGGGCAAGCCAGACGGAGGAGCGGTGAGCAACGCTCGGAAGGATGCGATGGCGGTAGCGGGATCGTTGTCCTGTAAGGCAGCCATCCCCAATCCCCACCAGGCCCGGGCTGTCAAATCCGCCTCATCGGTGCGAGAGATCACTTCCCGATACACTTCCATGGCTGTGCCGGTATCGCCATTGTGCAAAGCCTGCTCGGCTGTCTTCAAACGCTCCGCTGGGACCGGGGTAGGGGTCGGTGTGACGGTGGGGGTAGCCGTGGGAGAAGGAGTCGGGGTTGATGTGGGAATGGAGGTTGCTGTAGGGGTCGCCGAGGGCGTTGTGAAGAGTGACTGAAAAGGCGTTTGGGAAGAACTGCAACCGGCAAAGAGGAAAGCCAACAATAGCCCTGTCACGAGCCACACAGGAACCATAGAGCTTTTTACCACTCTGGTCATCAATCCTCCCTCCGCTACCGAGGCACCAACACGCAGGGATATTATCTTCGGGGAGAGTACTTTGTCAACTTCGAGAAAGTGCCCTCAAACTTCATCCGAATCTGCGGGAGGGTCAAAATGTCGGGGGTGCGTTTCATTTCAGTTGGAAAGTGGGCAACCCTCCCGCAGGTTGCCATTT